>JASHOO010000535.1 GCA_030041035.1 Bryobacteraceae bacterium
GCGTCCATGATACGATCTCTCCTCCGGGAGGTTCGATCTATGCGCGCTTGCATCCTGCTGGTTTCCGCTTGTTCGTTGCTCGCTGCTCAATCCGCACCGCACGTGATCGCCATCCGCTGCGGGCGGCTGATCGACGGCAAGGGCGCGGCCGCGCGCACGAACGCTGTCATCGTCATTGAAGGCGAGCGCATCAAGGAGGTGGATGCGGCGGTGCCACAGGGCGCGGAGGTCATCGATCTCAGCCGCTCGACCGTGCTGCCGGGGCTGATCGATAATCACACGCACATCCTGCTCAACGGCGACGTCACGCCGGCGGATTACGACGAGCAACTGCTCAAGGAATCCATCCCCTACCGCGCCATCCGCGCCACGGTGAATGTGCGGACAGCGCTCATGAACGGGTTCACGGCCATGCGCGATCTCGAAACCGAAGGCGCCATGTACGCCGATGTGGATGTGAAAACGGCCATCAACCGCGGCGTGATTCCGGGGCCGCGCATGTTCGTGGCGACGCGCTCGTTCGCGCCTACCGGCATGTATCCGCTGCGCGGCTACTCGTGGGAATTGCAGGTGCCTTCGGGGGTGCAGGTGGTGGACGGGGTGGACAGCATCCGGCGTGCGGTGCGTGAGCAGATCGGTTTCGGGGCCGATTGGATCAAATACTATTCCGACCTGCACTACTACTTCAAAGACGGCGCGCTGCACTCGCGCCCCAATTTCACGGATGAAGAAGCGCACGCCATCGTGGATGAGGCGCACCGGCTGGGCCACAAGGTGGCGGCGCACTCCATGGGGCGCGAAGGGATTGCCTCGGCGCTCAACGCGGGCGTGGATACGATCGAGCACGGCGACGGCCTGGACGATGAGCTGATCGACCGGATGGTGGAGCGCGGCGTCTACTGGTGCCCCACGATCTATGTCGGTATTTACGTGGCCGAAGGACGCGCGGCGGCGGGTGCGACCATATGGCCGAAGATGCGCGATCTGGAACGGGCGGCGTTCGCCAAAGCGGTCCGGAAAGGCGTGCGCATCAGTTTCGGCACCGATGCCGGCGGCTTCCCCTGGACCGAGAATCAGGCCAAGGAATTCGCGTACATGGTGAAGTACGGCATGACGCCCATGCAGGCGATCCAGTCGGCGACTTCGGTGGCGGCGGCGCTGCTCGACGAGCAGGACAACCTGGGCGCGATCGAGCCCGGAAAATACGCCGATATCATCGCAGTGGACGGCGATCCGCTGAGCGACATCACCGAACTTGAGCGCGTGAAGTTCGTGATGAAGGGCGGCGTGGTGGTGAAGCGCTGAGTGCGGCGCGAGGCGCGCTATGCTTTGTGCCGGGTAGCCGTAACTTTGCCGCTATCGCCCTGGCCGGACCAGGTGCCCTCCATTTTGTCGCCGTTGACCTTGAGCGACACGTTATATGCGTCGTCGCGCGACACCGTAAATGACAGAACGTTGTCCTCGAATTTGACGTTGGAGACCTTCCAGTCGCCGTCATCGGCTACGAAGGTTGCGCTGAGCTTGCCATCCGACTCGGTGAGAGTCAGGGTGCCGTGCATCTCGTCGCCGTCGGGAGTGAGAGAAACGACGTCCCAGGTGCCGGCGACGGCGCTGGCGGCGGCCAGTCCGGCGGCGGCGAGCGTGAGCAGAGTGATGGCGGCGATGAAATATCGAACTGCTGAATAGTTCTGCGGTTGAGACATACGTCCTTCCTGAATGTCACTGTACACCAAGCACTGACATAACAGATTTCCACTCGGCCTGAATTTTGCACAGGCCTAAGTGCCGATTCCCGGCGAGCGGCGCGAGAGCAAGCCGGCGCCCGGGTCACTTCACAGTTTAAGGAACAATACAAACCAGAGCGGCCGCCAGATTTTCGGGCGCCGCTCATTATGCGTCAAGGAGAGCCATCGTTGAAACATCCACTAACCGTCGAACCGCTGACTGAATCCATTTACCGGCATTTTGTGAAAAACCCTAAGGCGTGCGGGAACTACCCGACCACTTTTGCGGGTTTTCTCACCGAACACCCCGGTGCTACGCACGGAGTATTCGATGCCGAGGGCAGGCTGGTCTACATCGGCAAGGAGCGCGAACTGCGCGCCGCGCACAGAAAACAATAGGGGATTCAAAAATCAAGGAGAAATTATAGAATGACCGTACTTACCCCATCGCCGCTGTCCGGCCCGCTCACGGTTTCCGGTACACCGGTGGCTATCGCGTCGTCCTCGACACTGGTAAATCAATTCTCGGTCAAGCCCAGGCTGGGGCAATGGTCGAAAGTGCTCATCGGCGGTCCCAATCTGGGCACCGATGAAAGCAACGCCATGGCCATCCTTTATCCTGTGCCCAACGGCGGACAGGCGGACTCGTTCACGGTGCAGGACCAGGGGGGACAGAATACCCTCGACCTGAGCCAGATCTACGTTTACGCAACCATTCCGGGCGACACGCCCATGGTGGAGGCCTTCGGGTATCAGACCATATGAACCGGCGTGAACTATTACAGAAAACTCTAGGAATCGGGGCTGCCGCACTGGCCGTGAGCCAATTGCAGTTGCGCGGGCAGAGCAGCGGCAACTCTTATAACGGGCCCGCCGGCGGAACGCGCGGCTCGCAGTTGGTGACCATTCTGGCAGGACCGTTCGATACCTCGAGCCAGCCGAACGGTGTGGGGCCGCTGGTGGCAACGCCGCAGTATGCCACTTACCTGCGGATTCAGGCGCACCCCGGGCAAGAGGGCAAGATCGCCATCGGCGGACCGGCCATGGCCAGCGCCTCGGGCAACATTCCGAACTCCTCATTCCTGGAGCTGTGGCCCAACTGGGACGGCAGCTGGGACGACGGCCGCTCCGACACCTGGATTCTGAGCGATCCGAAATGGCTGAACACCATAGATCTCAGCCAGATTTACGTGTACCCGGAGATCGCCGGTGAAACTCCGATTGTCACGGCGTTTCAACTGGTGTAGGCGCGTATGTCGATGCTGGTGATGTCTCCCTCGGGCGGACCGGTGCCAGTGCAGAATGCACCGGTTCCGCTTATGACCAGTTCCTGGATGGTCACCAAGATCACCATCAAACCCAAGCTGGGGCAATGGTCGAAAATCCTGGTCGGCGGCGCGGATCTTCTGCCGGATGAAAGCAACGCCATCGCGGTGCTTTATCCGGTTCCCAATGGCGGCGAAGCGGATGCATTCAGCGTGCAGGATCCCGGCGGCCAGAACAGCATCGACATCAGCCAGATCTACGTCTACGCGACCATTCCGGGCGACACGCCGCTCGCGGATTCCTTCTACTACAGGACTGTATGAACCGGCGCGAACTGTTTGGAACAATACTCGGAGCGGGCGCGGCCGTCGTCGCCGCGAGCTCGCTCCAGGCGGTCGAGACCGTACCGAGTTACAACGGCCCGCCGGGCGGCTCGCGGGGCTCCACGCTGGTAACGGTTATGTCGGGACCGTTTTCCACGGCCGGCAATCCGGCCGGCGTCCTGAATCTCACGCAAATTCCGCAGTTTGTAACCTACGTGAGAATTCAGGTGAACCCGGGCCAGCACGGCAAGGTGGCACTGGCGAGCTCCATTCTGTTTGACTACCCCAACGCTGCCGACGCGGCCTTTGCCGAACTGTGGCCCAACTACGACGGCAGCATGGATGACGGCCGCTCCGACACCTGGATCATGCAGGACCCAAACTGGCTGAACACCATCAACCTGGCCGATATCTATGTGTATCCGGAGATCTGGGGCGAGACGCCGCTGGTGACGGCGTATCAGTTGGTTTAGGAGACGCCGGCTCAGCCGGGCAGCTAAAAGATTTCTCCTACCAGGTTGATCACACGATCGCGATAGGTGCGGCTGAGGCTCAGGCGGCTGCCGTCGTGCAGGATGACGATATAGTCGCCGTGAAACCAGGGTTGCAGCTCTTTGATGCGGTCGATATTCACCATGGTGGAGCGGTGAATGCGCATAAACTTCGCGGGATCGAGCCGTGCTTCGAGTGAGCCGAGCGTTTCGCGCAGCAGATGAGATTCCGCGCCTGCGTGCACGCGCACGTAGTTGTCCGCAGCTTCCAGCCAATCGATTTCATCGGTGCGCAGGAACATGATGCGTCCGGCGGATTTGATGACCACGCGTTCTGACGGCTTCGGCCTGACGCCCAGGTTGGCGATCAGGTGGTTGAGGCGGGAATCGAGTGCCGCCCCTCCCGTCTGGCGAATCTGCGCGCGGGCGCGATCCACCGCCTGGCGAAAGCGGGAGCTGTCGAAGGGCTTCAGCAAATAGTCAAGGGCGCGCACCTCAAACGCGCGCAAAGCGTACTGGTCGAACGCCGTGACAAAAATGACCGCGGGCACATTTTTGGCCGGCAGCGAGTCGAGCAGGCCGAACCCGTCGAGACCCGGCATCTGAACGTCGAGGAACACCAGGTCGGGAGTGCGCTGCTGAATGAAGTCCACGGCCTGGCGGGCGTCGCCGCATTCGCCCACGACCTCCACATCGTTCTCTGCCGCCAGCAGGCGCCGGATCCTCCTCCGCGCCAAGGTCTCATCGTCCACGATGAGTGTCCTGATTTTCATGGCTCCAGTCATCGACCCTTGTTTCACCTTGAGGCCGGAAAGGAATCACAATCTCGGCCTCTGTTCCTCCGTTGGACGTGGTGCGCAGGGTAAGGTCCTGCTGGTTGTTGTAAATTGTGGCCAGGCGGGCGCGTGTGTTGGCCAGCCCGATGCCCACTCCTGCGCCGGCCGGCGGCCCGTCGTCCGCTCCGCCGCCGCTGTCAATCACCTGTAACAAAAGCTTTGCGCCGCGCAACCGCGAACGAATCTCCAGCTTCCCGCGCTCCCGCATTCCGTGACGCACGGCGTTGTCGACGAGCGGCTGGAGAATCAGGTTGGGCACCTCCGCATCGAGGGTGCGCGGATCAATGTCAAACCGGACTTCCAAACGGTCCTGGAACCGGACCTGCTCGATGCTCAGATATCGCTCGGCAAACTCTATTTCCTGGCGCAGCGGAACCATCTGCTGGCCGGCGGTCTCGAGCGCCAGCCGTAACAGCTCGCTTAAACGGGCGATCATGGTCTCGGCAGCGTCTGGATCTTCGCGAACCAGGGTGGAAATGCTGTGCAGCGTGTTGAACAGGAAGTGGGGATTGAGCTGCATTCTTAACACTTGTAACTTGGCCTGCGATAGTTGCGCCTCGAGCTGTGCCGCCTGGATGCGGCCCTGCTGGTAGCGCGTGTAGTATTTGGCCGCGTAATAAACCAGCACCACGGCGCCGTACAATGGCGGCGTGTCGTACAACGTAGCGGTGACCAGGCGGGCGAAACTGGCCAGGTCATGCACCCGCCATCCCGGATTATCTGTGGGATGCAGTAATTGATGCAGCAGTTGCACTACGGCCGAGACACCAACCAAGGCCGTCAGGTGGACCGGCACGGCGCGGTACCAATGCCTACGGTCGAACGCGAAGCGCTTCGCGACCGACCAGATTATGGGCGTAAATGCCGCCCACACGTAGGCCACGGCGCATTCGAGCTCGAGTGTGCGGCCCCACGACATGGGCCTGCCGGAGACCTGGAGGATATAGTGCGCCAGGGCGGCGTTCACGATCGCATAGAGCGTCCAGGCGCCCAGGATCACAATCGCCACGGTCCGGCGAGACAGGCTCATAGGATGCCAAACGGATTATAGCGGGGCGATGGGCGAAAGCTGACAAAACTGGGACGAAAGGGAGCGCCTGCGTGGCGAGCGGGAAGGTTCGCTAATGGAAAAAAACTGCGGCCCAAGTACGGCGCGGGCCGCAGCATCAAAGTGAGAAGTACTGAGAATCCTATCGGCGGGTGGCCGGAAAACTTTAAATTTCGCGGGCCGCAATCCGGGCGCTGCCGCCATCCACCAGAGCCCGCAGTTGCCCGGAGACATCGTTCAGGGTAGCGGACTGCGCATTCAGCTCTTGGGCTGCGGCGGCGCTCTGCTCGGCGGTGGCGGCTGCACCCTGCCCCACCTTCTCCATTTGCACAATAGCCCGGCTGATCTGATCCAGCCCGCGAGCCTGTTCCTGGCTGCCCAGGCTGACCTCGTCGACCAGGGTCTTGATCTGCGCCGACTCCCCGGTCACTCGGCGCAATGCTTCCGCCACGCGGTCCACCTTCTGTTTGCCTCCGTCGGACTTGGCAATCGACTCTTCAATCAGCGAGGAAGTGTCTTTGGCCGCCTGCGCACAACGCTGCGCCAGGTTGCGGACTTCGTCGGCGACCACCGCGAATCCCATGCCCGCCTCGCCCGCGCGCGCGGCTTCGACCGCGGCGTTCAGCGCCAGGATATTGGTCTGAAACGCGATCTCATCAATCACCTTGATGATTTTGGAAATCTTCTGGCTGGAGCTGTTGATCTCGCCCATGGCGACGACCATATCGTCGAGTGCCCCGTTGGCTTCGCGGAACTTCTCTTCGGAATGCTCCACGATTCCCGCCGCGTTCTGCGAATTTTCCGTGTTCCGGCGGGCCATGGAGGTGATCTCTTCGGTCGACGCCGAAGTCTGTTCGAGCGACGCGGCATTCTCCGCCGAAGTTTGCGCCAGCGACTGGCTGGACGAGGAAACCTGCGCCGCTGCCTGCGACACCTGCTGCGCACCGAGAGCCACGGACTCGGAGATCTCTCTTAACGTTTTCGCCACGCCCATCACCACAAAAAGGCCGCCTGCGGCCGCCACAAGCGCCACCGACAGAAACAGATACGTGAGCAGCTCATTGCGCCCGATAGCGGACTCGGTCGAGGCGACGGCGTCGTCGCGGCGGGCGCTGTTGGCCTTTCCAAAATCGGCGGCACCCTTTTGAGCTGCGTCCATGAGCGGAGTCGTCGTTTTCAGGATCATTTCGCTGGCCTCTTCGCCGTGGCCCGCCGCGGACATATCCGCGAACTGCTGAAAGTTCGCTACCCACGGATCCACGGTGGACTGAATGGCGTTGACACTGGCGCGTTCTTCGGCGCCGATGTTGCCGGACGCCATCTCCTGGACGGTCTTCCGCACGTCGGCGGCGGCGGCGCCGAAGGCTGCACGCGCCTTATTGAAGGGCTCCTGTGCATGCATCATAGAGAACATGGAAATTCCACGCATGGCCATCCGCATGCTCGTGATGCCGAGGGCAACCTGCCGCGCCTGATCCAGACGCGCCGCGCTGCCCACGATCTCCTCATGCATCTCGGTCCGGAGGTTCCGGATGGTCCACACGGAATAGATGGCGGAGGCGGTCGCCACCAGCGCCACAAAACCGAAACACGCAAATAGTTTGGTACGGATACCGGTGTCCTGCAACATTTCGAAGTGATCTCCCGGCGGCCGAAAATCCGCCTTGCCATAGATATCGGTAGAGTTCCCCGCGGAGTTTAGCGACGATTCCACTTCCTGTCTGCCCATACCGTTAAACATTTCGTGCCGCCGTTCGATAAGGCCAGAGAACGCCGGCGACGCTCCGTGCGGGCTTACCCGGCTGCGTGCATTTCTCAGGAGTCCACACATGTCTTTCTTGTCGAACGGTAGAACTGTAACCTCAGGCGTTCCCCGCCGACGGCTGGCCGCTTGCCTCGCCGTGGCCTTTGGCGTAACCGGCGCAGCTTATGCGACCGAAGGTAGCGGGAGCGTCTATCCCGAAGGAGTCGAGACCGTCATGCCGGGCAGGTACCCGCCTCCGGGTGTGACGGTGATCGAAGAGTTCAACGATTTCTACGATGCCAATGAACTCACCGGTGCCAACGGCCATGCCCTGGTTCCCGGTTTTCATCTCCGCGTCGCGGCGGTGGCGGGCAAAGTCGTCCACAACTGGGGTGTCCATGTGCTCGGCGGCACACTGGTCTCGACCGGCGCGCTGCCCTGGGTGGATGTGCATCTCAGCGCACCCTTCGGAGCCCAGAACAAGCAGGGCATCGGCAATGCCGACCTGGAAAGCGTAGTCCTGTACAACAAAGGCGCGCTGAGCTGGTGGTACGGGTTTGAGTTCTTCCCTCCCGGCCTCGGCTACCGCAAGGGCGATCTGGTCAATGTGGGGCAGCACAACCTGGCCACGGCGCCCTCGGCTGCCTTCACCTACATGCCGCATCACGGACGCACGGAAGTGAGCTCCAAATTCCAGTACATCACCAACTACAAAGACGACGCCACCAACTATCGCTCCGGCAGCGAATGCGTCTGGGAATACGCCGGCATGCAGAACATCACCAAGAAGCTGGCGCTCGGCGGAAATGGTTATTACTACCAGCAGGCCACGCCCGACCAGCAGGCCGGGCTGGGCGTCGGCAATCAGGGCCGCAACCTGGCTTTCGGGCCCGAGATCCGCTACCACTTCAACCACTACGCCATGATCCTGAAGTGGCAGAAGGATTTTCTCACCGAAAACCGCCCGGCCGGCAACGCGCTTTGGCTGCAGGTGGGCGTGCCCATCGGCCATCCGCACCAGGACTAAACCCAGACGGCGTCGTTATCTCGGAGGGGCGGGCGTTCAACGCGCCCGCTCATTTCTTTGTCGCGGTGAACGTCCCCTTTTCCGTCCCTTCCAGCTCAAAATCGCCCTTCATGCTGCT
Organism: Bryobacteraceae bacterium; assembly: GCA_030041035.1. Classification (GTDB taxonomy): domain Bacteria; phylum Acidobacteriota; class Terriglobia; order Bryobacterales; family Bryobacteraceae; genus QHXW01. The sequence goes on from JASHOO010000535.1 coordinate 8,578, forward strand.
CGGTCCGTCAACGGTTCCCTTATAGTGAAATCTCCCGCTGGTGTTCGGAGCGTTGAAGGTGAATTCCACCTCATCCCCCTTCACGGTTCCCGAAACCGTGGCTTTCCCGAACTTGCCCGAGTAGGTGCCGGTCAGGTTTTCTCCATCCTGCTTGAACTCAAACGACGGACTGCCTTTGGTGGTGGGAGTTTGCAGAGAGAACTGCCAGATGCCGGTAATGTCGGCGGCGAATCCGGCGCACACCACCACCATGGCCGCCAGGGCGGCACGCAAAGCGCGTTGCAACATAGGTTGACCTCCTGTTCCGGGTAGGACGAAGACTGGCGTCTTCGCTTCCCGCGAGGGTTGCGGAGCAGCCTCCGCACGAGTGACTTGGATTTCTAACGGGTGGTGGAACAGAGTGTGGCCGGCCGGATAAAGTTCTCGCGCTTCACCGCATCGGGATTGACAACTATGCCGTGTTCCAGCCCGCACCCGACTGCCGCCGGCCATCGAGGTCGCTTCGGGGGCGCCCGCCGGCTCGGCCTACCGCGCGACCAGCCTGCTTTTGCCGCCATCCACGATTTCGCTCAGGCGCCCCAGGATGCTCGTCAGGGTCTGGGACTGCGCGCTCAGCTCTTCAGCCGCCGCGGCGTTCTGCTCGGAGTTGGCCGCCGATTGCTGGGTCACCTGATGAATCTCGGCCATGGCGCCGATGATGCTCTGAACGTGTGCGGCTTGCTGATCGCTCGACTCGGTCAACCGCGCCGCGATTCGCTCCACTTCGCCCCGTATTCCGGCGCTCTGCTTCAGCGAGTCTCTCACGGCTTCCAGCCTGGACGCCGCTTGTTCCACGCTGGCGTTGTTGGTCTCCACCAGCCCGGCCGTCTCGCGCGACGCCTCCGCCGAGCGCTGGGCGAGAGAGCGGACTTCATCCGCCACCACGGCAAACCCTGCGCCGGCTTCCCCCGCGCGTGCCGCTTCGACCGCGGCGTTGAGCGCCAGAATATTGGTTTGGAATGCGACTCCGTCGATCACCGTCAGGATTTTCGAGATCTGCACGCTGGACGCCTTCATGGCGTTTACCGCCTCGGCGAGCTGACCGACGGCGGCCAGCCCGCCGCGCCCGATCTGCTGTGCCCGCGCCATGGTGGTCACGCACTCCTGGGCGAGGGTCGCGTTCACCTTCGTCAGCCCGTTGATCTCCTCGGTCGCGGCGGATGTGGAATCGACCGACTGGGCCTGCTCGGAAGCTCCTTGCGCCAGCGACTGGCTGGCTCCGGAAACCTGCCCGGCAGCAGCGGCCACCTGCTCGGCGCTTGTCTGCAACTCGTAGGTGGTGTGCCTCAAGCTCCCGCAGAGCCTGCGTACCATCAGCGCCGCCAACACCGCAATCCCTCCGAAGGTCACCAGCAGAATCAAGCTCACTGTCCGGATCTGCGCCGCCAGGGCCTGTTTTTGGGATGCAACCCCGGCGTCGGTCCGCTTCTTCAGCGACTCCACCATCCGGTCCACCAGCGCCGTAGCTGCGCGATCCTGCCCCTTCACCATCTGGTCCGCTTCTTGCGGATCGAGCCCGTTGGCCCGGGCGAACACCGCCAGCGCCGCAGCGTACTTGCTTCCCATCTCCGCGTGCGCTTGTGCGAACTCCCCGGCCAAAGCCCGGGTCTCCGCGTCCGGCGCCTCCTGCTTCAGCCCTTCCGCCATATTCCTCACCGCGCTCTCGTCGTCGCGGAAAGCTTGGGAATGCTTCCGCAGCGCCTCGCCATCGTGGCCGCGCAGCAGCACATCCTTCCATTCCTGCACCTGCATCTTGAACCTTACCTGCATCTGCCGCGCCGCATCCTGCAGGCGAACCTCGCGCTCGAACAGGTGGTTGTAATGCGCGGAAATGGTTTGTGAGTTGTAGACCAGGAAACACGCCGCGCCCGTGCCCGCTGCCCACGTGAGACCAACCAGCAGGCAGATTGTCGTCGTAATCTTCAGGGTTTTCACCTAAGCCTTCTCCGTCGAACCGGGTTTAGACAGACGGAAGGTCTGCAAGCTAGGTATCGGCGGAAAGTGGTAGGAGGATTACTCCGGCACCTCGAGGTCCTGATCGGCCGCGCGACTGTCCGTCCGCAAAGGCAACCAAAACAACCTTAAAGAGTCTGCTCCGAACTGCCGATAATCCACGGTGTGACGCCGCTCGCAGGTCAAGGCGGCGAAAGGTGGCCCCATTTTGGGACCCGGAAGAAAGTCAAAAGAAATCAGGTAAGTCGAATGGCCAACACTCTCTCCCTTCGCAGCCGGTTTGTCGTCTGGACATCGCTGGTCGTCGTCGTCTCCAGCCTGGGGCTCATGATCAGCGTCTATCTCATCTCCTCCCGCGCTCTGCGGGGGCAAACCGATGAAGAGATGGATCACATCGTCGCCAAGACCAGTGAAGAGCTGGATCTTTGGATCAGCAGCCGCCAGCGGGACGCGGTGAACCTCAGTGAATTGCAGCCGTTGATCGAGGCCTGCACCGATCACAAACTGGCCGCGGCCCAACAGGTGCTGGACCGGATCCAACAGCGCTCGCCATTTTACGAGAACGTTTTCCTGGCCGATACCAACGGCAAGCTGTTTCTGGATTCCATCGGCGGCAAGTCGGTGGGCATCGATATCATGTCGATCGCGGGCTTTCGCAGCCATGTTGAGCATGCGCGCCAGGGAGAGGCCTGGCTGGGAGACGTCATGAAGTCGCCGGCCACGGGCAGGCCGGTGGTGCTGCTGACCACGCCCGTCCGGGCCGGCAATCAGGTGGCCGGCATTCTGGGAACCCCCATCGAGTTGGCCAATTTCTCGGATAGTTTCGTCAGCCGGTACCGAATTCGCCAGAGTGGATACCTGTACATGCTCGATCCCGCGGGGACGGTCATCGCTCATCCCGACGGCGCCAAGATCATGTCGCTGAATCTCGCGACCACCGACTTCGGCCGCGACATCCTGGCGCGCGGCAATGGATCGTTGAGCTACATATTCGAGGGAGTCGCCAAAACCGCTCACTTCCGGCGGGCACAGACAAAGCCCTGGACCCTGGTCGCGGTGATTCCCGACCGGGAGCTGTTCGCCAGTGTCCGCACCATCCAGTTTTATCTGGCGCTTTTCGGCGCGCTGATGCTGGCGGGCACGATCTTCGCCGTGTCCTTTCTCGCCGGCCGGGTCTCGCGTCTGATCCACGGCGCCGTGGAAGAGCTGAAAACGGCGGTAGAGCAGTTTCTCGCGAGCTCCTCCCAAATCTCTTCCTCCAGCCAGGCGCTCGCTCAAGGTTCCTCCGAGCAGGCGGCATCACTCGAGGAGACCTCTTCGTCGGCCGAGGAGATCACCGCGCTCACCCAGCAGAACAACGACCGGTCGCAGAAAGTCGCCGATCTGATGAACCAGGCGATTCCGATCGTGGGCGCGCTCAACCAGTCTTTTCAGGAAATGGCTACGGGACTCAACGAGATGAGCGCATCGAGCGAAAAAGTCGCGAAAGTCATCAAGATGATCGACGAGATCGCATTCCAGACCAACATCCTGGCTTTGAATGCCGCGGTGGAAGCGGCTAGGGCCGGTGAAGCCGGCATGGGTTTCGCGGTCGTCGCCGACGAGGTTCGCAATCTCGCTCGCCGCTCCGCTGACGCCGCCCGGGATACGTCCTCGCTCATCGAGGAGTCGCTCGCCAAATCTCGTGACGGCAAACACCAGATCGACAACGTCTTACAAGCCATGGAGGCCAATAACAAAATTGCCGGAGTCGTGAAGGAGCAGACCGACGAAATCCGCGGAGCTTCGGCCGAGCAGGCCCGCGGCATCGTGCAGATCAGCACCGCGATCACGCAAATGAGCAAGGTGACGCAAAGTACGGCAGCGCAGGCCGAGGAGAGCGCCTCGGCGGCTCAGGAGCTGAGCGCGCAATCCCACTCATTGGGCGACATCGTCGAGCGTCTGACCAGGCTGGTCAGCGGCGGCTAACCCGTGACCATCGGGGACCGTCTCTTCCCGGCTACACCAACACTTCTTCGGTTTCTTCGCTGGCCGTGAAATAAGCGCAGTCGGGATGATGGAACACCAGCGCGCTCACGCTCGCCTCGGGTTCCATCATCATGCCTTCAGTCAGCCGCACACCGATCTCCTCCGGCCGGAGCAGCTTCCAAATTCCCTGCTGGTCGTCGAGGTTGGGGCAGGCCGGGTAGCCGAAGCTGTAGCGCTTGCCGCGATAACGCGACGTAAACCGCTCCTGCATGGTCATGGTGGGCGGATCGGGAAATCCCCAGTCCTCGCGAATGCGGCGGTGCAGCCACTCGGCGCAGCCCTCAGCCGTCTCAATGGCCAGCGCCTGCAAGGCATGCGCTTTGAAGTATACGCCCGCTTCTTTGAGTTCCTCGCTGTGCTCGCGGATGCCCGCGCCCGCCGTCACCACGAAAATCGCCAGGTGATCGCGCGCGCCGTCGGCGGGGCCGAGAATGTAATCGCTCAGGCACAAGCCTTCGTCACGCCGCTGCCGGCCGAAGCGGAACGCATGAATCGGACTGGCGCCGCCGGGAGCAAACAAGTGAATGGCGTTGCCCGCGCGTTCGGCTTCGAAGAACTGCCACACGGCCTTCACTTTCATGAAGCGCGCCGCCTGCTGCTTGAGCTCCTCCACCATGTGGTAGAGTTCCAGGGCCTTCTCGTTGTGTTCCGCCAGATGCTTCTCGAAATTTCCCTTATAACCCAGGTGCCGCCCGTAGAGCATGTGCGGATTGATGTAGCTCCAGATCTCGGCCAGATGCGGCACATCGCGCACCTTGCGGTCGAGGTACGGCGCCGTGGGGATGGCAATGTCGGCGCGCACCTTGCGGCTGCGGGCTTCGGTCAGCGGCCCCACCGGTTCCGCCGGCCGCTCCGCCTCCACCGGCGGCACCACATGCGTGTGCACTTGCAACACGGCTTCACGCGTGGCCGGGTCCATGATCTCGTTGAGCAGCTTCAGGCCCGTCATGGCGTCTTTGGCATAACACACGGCTTCGCCATAAGCCGGACCGATCTTGCCGATGGTGTATTTTTCCGAAAGCGCCGCCCCGCCCACCAGCAGCGGCACATGAATCTGGTGCTCGCGCAGGTCGCCCGCCGTCACCACCATCTGCTGCGCGCTCTTAACCAGAAGCCCTGACAACCCGATAGCGTCCGGCGAATGTTCCCGGTAGGCTTCGATGAGCTTTTCCGGCGGAACCTTGATCCCCAGGTTGATCACCTTGTAGCCGTTGTTGCTCAGGATGATCTCGACCAGATTCTTGCCGATGTCATGAACATCGCCCTTGACGGTGGCGAGAATGATCTTCCCCCGCGTCGAACTGTCCGCCTTCTCCATGAAGCCTTCGAGATAGCTCACCGCGGCTTTCATGGCCTCGGCCGATTGCAGCACCTCCGCCACGATCAGCTCATTGTTGTTGAACAGCCGCCCGACCTCGGCCATCCCCGCCATCAGCGGGCCGTTGATGATATCGAGCGGCGCCGCGCCTTCCGCCAGCTTGCGGTCCAGGTCTGCAATCAGCCCTTCTTTGGTGCCCTCGATGATGTAGTTGCCCAGCCGTTCATCGAGCGGCAGATCCGCCACCTTGGCTTTGTCCTGCTTCACCGCGTGGCGGAAGAACTCGGTGATGGCGGCGATGTGGAACTGGTTGATGGCAGCCTTTTGCTCCGGCGTCTGCGCGCGCCAGTCCTCCGGCGCGAGGCGCAATGCCTCATCCGGGCTATCCGCAGGCGGCGTATTGAAGAGCAGATTCTCGGCCAGCCGCCGCTCCTGTTCCGGTATCGAGGCGAACCGCTCCAGTTTCTCCGCGTTGACGATCGCCAGATCGAGGCCCGCCTTCGTGCAGTAATACAGAAAGACCGAGTTGATGATTTCGCGCGCCGCCGCCGGCAGCCCGAACGAGATGTTCGAAATGCCGAGCACGGTTTTGACGTACGGGATTTTCTCCTTGATCAGCCGCAGCGCCTCGATCGTCTCCACCGCGCCGCCAATGTAGTTCGCGTCGCCGGTGGCGCACGGGAACACCAGCGGATCGATGGCGATGTCTTCGGGTTGTATCCCGTACTTCTCCGTCAGCAGTCTCACCGAGCGCTCGGCCACCGCCAGCTTGCGCTCCCGCGTGAATGCCTGCGCCTGCTGTTTGTCTTCGTCGATCGTCCCCACAATCAGCGCCGCACCGTAGGCGCGCGCAATCGGGCACACGCGCTCGAATTTTTCTTCGCCGTCTTCCAGATTGATGGAGTTGATCAGGCTCTTGCCCTGGCAATACGTGAGCGCTTTTTCAATCGCCCGCGCGTCCGTGGTATCGATCATCACCGGCGCTTTGATCAGCCGGATCAGCCGCTCGTAGAACGGCGGAATGTCCTTGATCTCTTCACGATCGGTCGATTGCAGGCAGACGTCGATCACGTGCGCACCGTTCTTCACCTGCTGCCGCGCAATCTCCGCCGCCTGTTCCCACTTTTCTTCGGCAATCAGCTTCTTGAATGCGCGCGATCCGATGACATTGGTGCGCTCCCCCACGATCAGCGGCCGGTTGCTGTCTTCTGCTTCCACCGTCTCGATGCCCGAATAGTAGGAGCGATGCTGCCGGGGTTTCACCTCGCGCGGCTTCCTGCCCTCGATGATCTTCGCGATCGCCCGGATGTGCGCGTCGGTTGTGCCGCAGCAGCCGCCCACCAGGTTCAGCCACCCGTGCGCCACAAATTTTTCAAGCTGCGCCGCCAGGCTTTCCGGCGTCTCGTCGTATTGCAGTTGCTCGTTCGGCAGCCCGGCGTTGGGGTAGCAGGAAACCTGGGTCCAGGCGAGCTCGCTGATGGTGCGCAGATGATCGGTCATGAACTCGGGCCCGGTTGCGCAGTTCAGCCCGACCGACAGCAGATCCCCATGCGAGATCGAAGTCCAGAAGGCGTCCGCCGTCTGGCCCGCCAGCATGGTGCCGGTGGCTTCTATGGTGCCCGAAACCATTACGGGAATCGCGCGGCCCAGTTCTTTCTTCAATTGCTCGATCCCCAGCAGCCCGGCTTTGACCGCACGGGTGTCGTTGCAGGTCTCGAGCAGCAGGATATCCGCACCGCCGTCGATAAGTCCCTTGGCCTGTTCGTAATACGCCTGGCCAAGCTGCTCGAAAGTCACCCCCCCGCCCACCGAAATGACTTTGGTCGTCGGGCCCATGGAACCAGCCACCCAGCGCGGTTTGGCGGCTGTGGAAAATTCTTCGGCGGCTTGCCGGGCGAGGCGCGCGGCCTGCGCATTGAAGTAGTGGACCTCATCTTGTAAGCCGAATTCGCTCAGTACAATGCGCGTGCTACCGAAAGAATTGGTTTCGATGATATCGGAGCCCGCGTCCAAATACGCGCGATGCACCCCGAGAACCGCTTCCGGCCGCGATTTGACCAGGTATTCCATGCAGCCGTCGAGCGCCGGTCCGTCGGCGGGCGTAAGTTTCTGCCCGTGCAGCATCGTCCCCATGGCGCCATCAAGCAGTAGAATGCGCGACGCGAGAGCGTTGTGTAGAGCTTCGATGCGCTGTTTCGGATCGTTCATGGCGACGCGGAAGTCCTTCTATTTTAGCAGGCGTCGTTGCCCTTCTGGACGGCAGCGCACATCAGGCAAACGCCTGAATGCTGGATTTCGCACGGCTTGGGTATAATCGAACCAGCCCACTGCCCGAAGCTTTCGACATGGCTGCCTTTGAGGAATCCGCGGCGCCGGCGTCCACCCCGGTGCAGGAGTTCTACACCTGGACGTTTCCCGGCGCACCGGTTCGCATCCATTTGCATTTAAACGTGGTCGAGAGCCTGGGACGTGAAGTGCGGCGGGCTTTCGAGTCGGTGCCCTCGCACAGCGTGGAAATCGGCGGCATCCTGTATGGGCGCGCGGATTTCGCCACCAGTCCCGTCATCGAGATCCGGGATTTCGAGCCGTTTCTGTGCGAGTACCGGGCCGACCACAA
>JASHOO010000536.1 GCA_030041035.1 Bryobacteraceae bacterium
TGATTCCGCCAGCATCCCCTGGCTCATTCCCACCAGCGTCAGAATCAGCGTCACCGGAATCGCGATCAACAGCGCGCTCAGCAGGCTGCGCAGCGGCCGGTATCGCATGTTTTCGAGAATCAGTTTGAAAGTCAATTGGTCTTCTTCTTTGCTGGCCCGCCGGAACCGTCAGTCGCCGTGGACGGCAGCGCCTGGTCGGGCTTGCTTCCCAGCACTTGCAACACGGTTCCTTCCGGCTGCCGAAGGACAAACTGTTCGTCGGCAATGGGTTTGTTGATCTCCGCTTTTTCCAGGGTGATCACGACGCCATACTCGTCCTGCGGCCGGTTGATATCAATCACCTTGGGGAACGCAACCCCGTTGTAATTCTTCCAGCCGCTGTAACGCGCATCGGTGAGAATCTCGCCGTGGTCGTCGAAGCTCATCTGGCGCACGACGTGCAAATTCAGACGGTCGAACCACACGTCCCTCACCACGCGCGCCTGGCCGTCGGAACCCGTGGCCAGAATGTGCAGGATGTAAAATGCGTTGTCCTCATCGGTGAAGTCTACCGGAAACGCGGTCTCTTTGGGCCCGGGCGGATGGATGAATAATGCGTCCAGAAACACGCTCGGCCTCAGATTTTCCAGTTTGTTCGGCGAGAGCGTGGGAGCGGGCTCGCTGCGGCCTTCGAAGAAGCGGTTTTTGGACGGCAGATAAACCCGGAATTCGGCGCCGTTTGCCGCCATGTCGAAGGCCGTGCTGCGCACCACCGGATAGAGACCGATGATACGGATGTCCGCGGGCTTGCGGTAGCGAATGTAGGCCAGAAAATCCTTGTACTCCGTGATCTTTCCCTTGTTGACGCTGCCCAGCGCCGGAACCATGTCGACCGTGGCGGAAAGTGTGTGAATGAGCTCAGACTCGCTGCCCATGATCCGCAACAGCGCTTCCTTATCGGCGGTGAGGAGCTTCTGTGTGGCGGCGGAGGTGATGCGCGGAATAGAGCGCTGCCGCGCCAGACAGGATGTCAGCAGCAGGATCGAGCACGAGAGCGCAACGGTAGCGGCAGCACGGCGCAACTCCATCAACCCATTGTAGGCAAGGGGAAAAGCAGCATGTCAACGCGAGATCGAGTGCAGTGACACAACAGGCTAAGCGGCGTGATCAGAATCCTAACTTCCCGCTACTGCGGCCGTCACCACATCCAAACCACACTGCATTTCCTCCAGAATGTTTTCTACTTCCTTTCGGCGGTTTCGTGCTTCCGTGACCGGCCTGCCGACCACCAGATAATCCGCTCCGGCCAGAATGGCCTCGCGCGGCGTGGTTCTCCGTTTCTGATCGTCGTCCGGATATGCCTGCGGGCGGATGCCGGGAGTGACGACCAGCAATTTTCCTCCGGAAATGCTTTTGATGACTTCGGCTTCTCGACCGGAGGCGATCACGCCGTCCGAGCCGGCCTCCAGTGCCTGGCGAGCGCGCGCGATGACCAGCTCCTCCACCGTGTGCGGCGAGTAACCCATCTCGGCAATGTCCGCCGCTTCCATGCTGGTGAGCACCGTTACCGTGAACAGCTTCAGGCCGCTCTCGCCCCGGCCCTCTACAGCGGCGCGAATCAATTTGCGCGAACCGTGGATCGTCAGGAACGAAATCCCGAGTTTCGCCGCGCGCGACACCGCCTTTTTCACCGTCTCCGGGATGTCGTAATACTTGTAGTCGAGGAAAACTTTCTTGCCCTCGCGAATCAGAGACTCCGTGAGGTTCTGAACACCTGGCGCAAGCTGCAAGGCCAGTCCAATTTTGAAGAACTCGACGACCCCGTCCAGTTCATTTACCAACGCCCGCGCGTCCTCGACAGCAGGCAGATCCAGCGCGACAATCAGACGCTCCCGGGCATCGATTCTGGCGCTGGGCATGGGCTGGAAATTTCATTGTATCAGGAGGCAGGCGTCGTCCCTCCCGCCGGGGACCTACGCCGCGCCGCGCGCCTCCGGCGATTGATTCCACCGCTCGATGACGCGCGTCCCGCGTTCGTAGCCCAGCACGCTCAGGCAGGCGGTATCAAAGGCAAAAAAGCGGCCCCCCGCGGGCTCCAGCCCCAGCCAGCACGCGGTGAGAATGCGCAAAATGTGGCCATGAGCAAACAGGGCCACATCGCCCTCGACCGCCGTCGCCCGCGCGATCACGCGCCGTGCGCGCTCGCCCACCTGTTCCACGGTTTCTCCGCCCACCACTCCGTTTGTCCAGATATTCCACCCCGGAATTTCCCGCTGAATCTCGGCTGAAGTACGGCCTTCGTACGCTCCGTAGGACCATTCCATGAGATCCGGTTCCGGTTGCGCCACATCTCCGTAACCTGCCAGTCGGCAGGTTTCTCGCGCCCGCTGGAGCGGACTGGCCAACACCAGCGCAAACTTTTTACCCTCTAGATACCGCCCGATGGCAGCGGCCCTGGCCTGGCCCTTGGGTGTGAGCGGAAGATCAGTGCGTCCGGTGTGCGCGCCGGAAAGGCTCCATTCGGTTTCGCCGTGGCGAATCAGCCAAAGTCTATTTGTGTGGAGCATCCACGAGGGCCGCCACTGGTTCGAGGGAAGCCGCCCGGGAGTTTACCGGCTGGGAGTCTCCCTTTTGAGAATTGCGATTTGTGCGCGCGCGGGCCGCACGGCCGATGCCGGTGTAATCGAAGCCGGCATTGCGTGCGGTTTCCGGATCGTAAAGGTTGCGTCCGTCGACCAGGACCGGTTGGTGCATCAGGTGCGCGATCTTTTCCAGATCGACGTGCCGGAACTCGTCCCACTCGGTGACGAGCACCACGGCGTCGGCATCCAGCACCGCGTCGCGGACCGAATCGCAGTATTGCATCATGAGCTCGGGGTGCTGCGCCTTGCAAGCCGGCATGGCGATGGGGTCATACGCCTTGACGCGCGCGCCCAACTGAATCAGCCGCTCGGCAATTTGCAGGCTGGGCGCGTCGCGGAGGTCGTCGGTATCCGGTTTGAAAGCCAGCCCCAGCAGGGCGATGGTGCGGCCCTTCAGAATGAACAGTTTCTCCTGGAGCTTTTGGATCACCACCTGACGTTGGGCGCGATTCACTGCCAGCGCCGCTTCCAGCAATCGAGCCTGATAGCCGTATTCTTCGGCTGTGTGGAGAAGGGATTGAACGTCTTTCCCAAAGCAGCTACCTCCCCATCCCAGGCCGGCGCTGAGGAACTTGCCGCCGATGCGCGAGTCGAGGCCGATGCCCGCCATCACTTCTTTCACATCCGCGCCTACCCGCTCGCACAGATTGGCGGCTTCATTGGCGAAACCGATCTTCATAGCTAGAAATGTATTCGCGGCGTACTTGATCATCTCGGCGCTGGTCAAGGTGGTCGTCACCAGCGGCACGCTGGTCATAGCGACCGGGCGCGGCATGTAGGCCGGCGGAGCAAAAGTCTGCTCGGTCATCGGGGCATACAGTTCCCGCAAAACCTTGGTGGTGCATTCCTCCTCAGCGCCCAGAACGATGCGATCGGGGTAGAGCGAGTCGGCAATGGCGCTGCCTTCCCGCAAAAACTCGGGGTTGCTGGCTACGCCGAAGCGGACACGCTTTTCCTCTCCCGGCTGCGCCTCGCGAACGCCCTCCCGTACCAGAGTCTCCACCAGGTTGCCGCAGCCTACTGGCACCGTCGATTTGTTCACGACCACCCGGAACTTGCTGCCGTCCATGGCGGCGCCGATGCTGCGGGCAGCCGCTTCCAGGTAGGAAAGGTTCGCCTCACCGCTGGGGCGCGGTGGAGTTCCCACGGCGATAAAGATGACGTCACTGGCTTGGGCCGCCGGAGCCAACTCCGTGGTAAAGTCGATGCCTCCGCGCGCCGCCGCATCCGCCAGCAGTTCCTCCAGATGAGGCTCATAGATCGGCATTTCGCCGCGTTGCAGCTTGGCGATCTTCTCCTGGTCCATATCCACGCAGGTGACCCGGTGCCCCAAATACGCGAGACAAGCTCCCGTCACCGTCCCAACGTAACCAGTACCAATCACCGTCACGCGCATAGCGAATTCTTCCTCCTTTGATTTGTTGTAGCTCTTTCCGGGGTGCACCGGCAAATGCGGTTTTTTACTGATGTCTAACGGTGTTATCTGTTTTGAGGCAGTTTGCGTCCTGCTCAGGCAGTCATGGCTCGCGTGGCGGCTTGGCCGGCGCAGATCTCAGGGCTGCGAGCGCCCGTAGTACGAAACTCGTGGAACTCAGCTTTGATGGCGATGGATTTGTTGTTCGTGCGGACAATCCGTCCCCGGATCACCAGCTTCAGGTTGCACGAACCATGCAACAGAAATGGCCAATTCAAAGCCAATTCGATCGGCCCGCTCGCGGGCATGAGCCCGTCGGTCTCAATGAGCACTCCGCCGCTGCTGATGTTCAACGTACGGCCTGAACCCAAATGCTCCACGCGGCGATGTTTCAATAACTTATACTGGACGTCCAGATGAATCGGGTACCGGCGTTTGGATCGCCTGTCACTCGAATTTTCTGTTGATGGCGCAACAGTACGGCCTAGGGCGGCAACGACGCCCATATCACCCTCCTCTATGTCCTCCAAAAGTGGCGCGAGGACATTAGTACCTTACTAAAGATAGTACGCAATTTATGTACCAGAGCAACCTGGAGTGGAATGTGTCTTCCTGTACTAGACTTAAGCGACCGCTCCAGGCCCGAGTTTCGCGGCCGAATTCCCAAACCTCGGGAATCCAACAAAAAATAAGGGATTCAGATTAGCGTTTGTTAAGCTTTGCCATCGCGGTTCGGAGTTTGTAGGAAGGGTAGAGGATCAGCACTGAGGCGGTTATTTTCTCGCATTCCGAGAAGAAAAGGCGGCGGGAACTGGGGTCGGTCCACCAGTGTTGGGGGTCGTAATGTGGGTCGGGGGCAGGCACCGAGATGAAGTGTATTCCGGGACAAAAGAGACGGAAGATTATGTCAGCCCTACGCGAATGATAGGAGCTGGTAACCAGAATCACGCGGTGTACCTCGCGTCTTTTCAGTTCCGCTCCAACCACGATGGCTTCCGCGATGGTAGACCTCGCGTGATGACCGAATGCCTGAAACAGGCGCCTGGGGTAACCGCGGGCCACGAGGAAGTCAATACCAAACTCAGCTTCCGACCGGCCACGTTCGTAGGGAGGGCCGCTGATAAGCACGATGGGGGCGAACCCCTGCATCGCTAAGTCAGCTCCTTTCAATACCCTTGGGCCGTAGAAGTCACCGCCGATGACCAGGATAAGGTCGGCGGGCTGCGGGGTGTCGGAGCAAACCAGGAACTCCCCGGCATGGAGACGGAGCTCCCAGACCAGAAGAAGGCCAACGAGTAACACGGCGCCTAGAGCGGCGCGTAAAGCTAACCTGCGCTTGCTATTAGCGGCGGGCAACCAAGACATTCTCCATAAACAGGAATTCGATGCCCGTTCCGAGGAATGTTGCCACGGCTTCCTGCGGGGTGTTGACGATGGGTTGGCCCTTCACATTGAAACTGGTGTTTAGCACCATCTCGCGGCCCGTAGTTTTGCCCACGGCCTGGAGCAATGCATGGAATTCGGGGTTGCCCGCAGCGGAGACGGTCTGAACGCGGGCGGACCCATCTACGTGGGTGATGGCCGGGAGCTGGGCGCGGTGCTGTTCGCGGACGTTGACGGTGGCGATCATGTAGGGCAGCTCGGTTAGAGCAGGCACATCGAACCATTGGTGCACCTGCTCAGCCGACACGGCCGGGGCGAACGGCCGGAAGGCCTCACGTTTTTTCACCATGGCATTGATGCGGTCGCGCATTTCCGGGTGGCCGGGATCGGCCAGGATGCTGCGGTTCCCGAGGGCGCGCGGGCCGAACTCCATCCTTCCACGGTACCAGGCGACGACGCGGCCTTCGGCGATCAGACGGGCGGCCTCAGCGCAGGTGGCTTCCAAACCGGGGAATCGGGTCACGTGGATTTTGTCGGCGAACTCGGCAAGCGCAGCTTCGATGCAGTCCAACGGATAGCCAGGTCCAAGGAATGGCACGGCCATCCGGTGGTTGGGGATGCCGCCAGTCGCGGCTGCGCGATGCAAGGCGGCGCCCAGGGCCGCACCGTCGTCGCCCGCGGCCGGTTGGATATAGATTTCATCGAACAAGCCGGAACGCATCAGGTTTCCGTTGGCGGTGCAGTTCAAGGCGACACCGCCCGCCAGTGCCAGGCGCCGCAGACCGGTGATTTCGCCGAAGTGTTTGCAGATATGCAGGAGGGTGCGATTGAGGCACTGCTGCAGCGCGGCGGCTACGTCGCGATGGGCATCGGTGATGGGCTCATCCGGCATTCTCTCCGGGACCAGGTTCACCGAGAGGTAATTGCGCGTCACCAGGTAGTTCTCACGCTCTTCGCGGGACTTGTTGGAGTGCAGGATGGGGATGCGAACGGATCCCTGGGAGTGCATCTCAACGACTTCCTCGAAGAAATGACGGAAGCGCTCCGGATTGCCGTAAGGAGCGAGTCCCATGATCTTGTATTCATCGGCGTTGAAATCAAAACCGAGGTGCAGCGTTACCAATGAATACAGGATCCCGATGGAATCGTTAGCCGAGACCTCGCGGAGCTTCTCGAACCGGTTTGTGGTGGCATTGTAGACGGTGACGCTCTGGACCTCTCCCATGGCGTCGACGACGACAGTCAGGCAGTCCTTCCAACCGGAAGTGAGATAAGCGCTGGCGGCGTGTGCCAGGTGGTGGTTCACGTTATGGACACGCTCGGGCGGGAAGTTGGGGAAGGCGCGCTTCACCTGGTCGAGGAGAACCGGCCGGGAGAAGACCTCGCGATAGAGTTCTTGCGTGATGGGATCGAGGGAGTAGAGCTGCTCATAAGGGGAGTAGTCGAAGCAATGGGCGATGTCATCGATCTGGTCAATGGAGAGGCCTGCAGTGGAGAGGCAGTAGTTGATGGCGTTCAGGGGAAATTCGCCGGTGTGCTTGCGGCCGGTGAAGCGCTCCTCGGCGGCGGCGGCGACGATTTCGCCGTCGACGACCAGCGCGGCGGCCGAGTCGTGACCTTGAGAGATGCGGTACTCGCGGGCATCCAATCCGGGCCAATACGCCTGTTTGAAGCGCATGGCATTCTCCAGTCCGCTGATCCCGATGATGCGCATAGTGACGCTCCCCAGATGCCCTATTGTCATGATAGCGGGATGGTGTCCAGCAAGTTGCCGAAAGGGATCGGGAAAATTCCCGATGCGTACCGGATAGAAGACGTCCCTAAGTTCAGCCTTGTAGTTGGCAGTATCGAAAGATGGCGCGAGAGAACTTTGGCGCTCCCGGGTTTAGATTCCTGGGGGGTCGCCTTTATGACAACTTACCGATTGAGAGCTCCGGTGACGGCGGTGATCCACAAACAGGGGGGACAGAAGGAGGTCACGACGCTGCCGGCGGGCGTGGTGATCGACGAATCGTCCCGGCACTCATCGACGCTCGAGGGGAAGGTCGGCGTATACCTGGATGGCCGGCATTACTCCATTTCACTCAAGGATCTGCTCACGAATGCGGAGGCGACGAGGACGGTGGTGAAGAACAGCCGGGGCCAATGAAACAGAATCCGCGTAAGATGAAGCTTTTTCGGCCCTGGGGCCAGGGGTTATGACGGCCCCCATGCTGCTGGCGGTGGCACTGGCAGCTCGCAAGAGAATCGCGAAGATCGTAATTTGGCGAAGCCGTGCCCGGCTGTCAAGCGACCGCCCGTAGCCCGTTCTTACTGTTTATCCACGCTGAAGATGACGTCCTGCCGCTGGAGACCATAGCAGAACTATGCCGCCAACGTGTCATTGATTGTTGGTGGGCGGTATGATGGCGCCTGCATGACTCGTTTATACGGCGGAAACGCGATTGCCGGGCAGTGTGCATTGAGGCGGGAACGTCTCTAACAACAGCAAAAAAATGGAAGAAAGCGGGCTCCCAACCCGTCTCAATGTTCGGTGGTTCCTCTGAGTGATCGCGAGATCAGCGCGCAGATCATTCAATCTTGCCGCTCTGGCGATCGGGACGCATTCCGTGCGCTCTATGACCTATACAAGGATCGTGTGTATTCGATGGCGCTGTATTTTTCGCGAGAGGACGCGGCTGCGGCGAGCGATATCACGCAGCAGGTATTTTTGAAACTGATGACCGGGATCGGGCAGTTTCGGGGCGAAGCGGAGTTCTCCACGTGGTTATACCGGCTGGTGGCAAACGCCTGTATGGATGCAGGCCGGCGGCAGAAGGCGAGAGTGTTTTTCTCGGATGACCGCCGG
>JASHOO010000537.1 GCA_030041035.1 Bryobacteraceae bacterium
CCCGACGTAACAAAGGGCCGCGGCGAGCCGGCACGCGTATTGGAACTTGACACCTGCTTCGGAGCTCATGGACGCGCTCGTGTCGATCAGCATGCGGACGGGCACGCGCGGCTCTACCTGGAACATTTTCAGAAACATCTTTTCCAGGCGGAGATAAGCGCGCCAGTTCACCGCGCGCAGATCATCGCCGTGATGGAAATGCCGGTGATCGAGAAACTCCTGGCCGCCGCCGGCGAAACGCGAGCGATTGTGGCCGCCCACCAGGCCGTTAAACGACTTCTGCCAGTGGATGGTGAGACGCTCCAGTTTCTCCAGAAACCGGCGATCGAGCAAAGGTGCTTCTTGCATCAGACCTATGCCGCCGAGGCGTGTTCCGTGACTCCGCGAACAATGGCGTCCAGAATGGTGTCGGGGGTTTGCCCATCCGCGTGGGCGTCGAAGTTGAGAATGATGCGATGGCGGAGAACCGCGCCGGCAACCGCATCAAGATCCTCAACGCTGAGGTGGTACCGGCCTCTCATCAGCGCGCGCACGCGGCCGCATTCCACCAGCGCCTGCGCGCCCCGCGGAGAGCTGCCATAACGGATATACTTTTTCGCCAGTTCATGTGCTTCGGAATGCTCCGGTTGCGTGGCCATCACCAGTTGAATCGCGAACTCCTGTACGTGCGGCGCCACCAGCACTTCGCGGGCCACCGCGCGCACCTCCAGAATCTCCTCGCGATTCAGCACCGGCCGGACCTGCTCATGCTGATTCTGGATGGTGCGCTCCACAATGCGGTTCAGCTCCTCGCGCGATGGATAGCGCACCAGCACCTTCATCAGAAACCGGTCGAGCTGCGCTTCGGGCAGCGGATACGTCCCTTCCATCTCGATGGGGTTCTGCGTGGCCATCACCAGGAACGGCGCTTCGAGCTCATGCGTCGTGTTGCCGCTGGTGACGGTGCGCTCCTGCATGGCTTCCAGCAGCGCGGATTGCGTCTTGGGGGTGGCGCGGTTGATCTCGTCCGCCAAAACGAGGTTGGCGAAGATGGGACCAGGTTGAAAGCGCAGGGATTTCGAGCCGCGGTCGTCGGTCTCAATAATCATGCTGCCGACGATGTCGGCCGGCATCAGGTCGGGCGTGAACTGGATGCGCGAATATTTCAGTTGGAGCGCCCGCGCCATGGTGCGCAGCAGCGTGGTCTTGCCCAGCCCGGGCACGCCTTCGAGCAGTACGTGGCCGGCCGCGATCAGGCAAATCAGCACTCCCTCGACCACATCCTCCTGCCCCACAATCACTTTGGCGATTTCCGAACGAACTTCGTTGAGCCGGGCGACCGCCTGCTCCAGCCGTGCATCCTGTGCCACGATTTTATTGTAGTGCATGGGTGCAAGAACGCGGGCTCAGACCCGGCTAACGCGAACGTGAGACCGCTCGCACATCCACGTCCTTCGGTTTGACTTTGTTTTGCGAGCCGGAGGCTGTCCACCTCAGATATCCGATCACGTCGGCCAGCTCTTCGAGCGTGTAGCCGGCCTCGCGAGGCGGGTGTTCCCAACCGGGATCAGGCTTGATGGATTCCACCTCGCTCAGCGTGCGCAGCTCCGGTGGCGTGCGGCTCAGGTCCCAGACTTCGATCTCCTGGCCCTGTTTCCGCTTCAATATGCCCGAAAACGCATGACCCGATACAGTGACCAAACGGACGTGTTGCTTAACTCGCGCCAACATCAGCAAGGCCATTTCACGCGGCCCGAGCACCGCCGCAAGCCGGGTGAGGTCCGGTCCGATGGCTGTTCCCATCCCGGATACCTCGTGGCAGGTGGCGCAGGCAATTCCTTTTGGCGATTTCAGAAAGAGTTCACGCCCCCGCTGGGCTTGCGGCGGGAGAGCGTTCTGGGCCATCGCGCAGCCGACCGCGATGGCCCAACCAATGGTGAGATGCGGACGATTCACCGACCTATCGCTTCAGGGGATACGTCGAGTCGAGCGCAAGATTAAGCTTCAGCACGTTGACGCGTGGCTCGCCCAGGAAGCCCAGATCGCGGCCCTGGGTGTTGCGGTCCACCAGTTCCTGAATCTGCGCGGCACTGGTGCCACGGGCTTGGGCAACGCGCGCTACCTGCGCCGCGGCCGAGGCCGGGCTGATGTCGGGATCCAGGCCGCTGGCCGAGGCGGTCAGCAGATCTGCGGGAATGGGTCCCTTGAAATCGGGATTCTCTTTGCGGAACTTCTCCACGTCTGCTTTGACGCGGTCGACCAGCTTCTGGCTGGTCGGCCCGAGATTCGATCCTCCCGAATTGGAAGCGTCGTAGCCGTCGCCGGCAGCCGACGGCCGGCCCTGAAAGTATTCGGGCTTGGTGAATTTCTGCCCGATCAGCTCCGAGCCCACGATCTTGCCGTTCACTTCGATGAGACTGCCGTTGGCTTGATGAGGAAAGATGATCTTGGCGATTCCCGTGACCAGCCCCGGATAGAGGAGGCCCGTCAGCACCGTAAGGACCAGGGTCATTCGCACCGCGGGTAACAACTGTTTCAGCATGTTCTTTCTCCGTTACGCCAGATGCAGCCATCCCAGAATCACGTCGATGATCCAGATCCCCGGGAACGGCGCGATGATGCCGCCCAGGCCATACACCAGGATGTTGCGGCGCAGCAGCGCGGCCGCGCTCATCGGCTTATACGAAACTCCGCGCAGCGCCAGCGGAATCAGGGCGATGATAATCAGCGCGTTGAAGATCACCGCGGCGAGCACCGCACTCTGCGGGCTATGCAGATGCATCACGTTGAGCGCCGCGATAGCCGGATAAGTGACCGAAAACATCGCCGGGAGAATGGCGAAATACTTGGCGACGTCATTGGCAATGGAAAACGTGGTCAGCGCGCCGCGCGTCATCAGCAACTGCTTTCCGATGGCCACCACTTCAATGAGCTTGGTCGGATTGCTGTCCAGATCGACCATGTTGCCGGCTTCTTTGGCGGCCATGGTGCCGGTGTTCATGGCCACACCGACGTCAGCCTGCGCCAGCGCGGGCGCGTCGTTGGTGCCGTCGCCCGTCATCGCCACCAGCCGCCCGCCGGCCTGTTCTTTCTTGATGAGATCCATCTTCTGCTTGGGCGTCGCCTGGGCCAGGAAATCATCCACGCCCGCTTCGGCGGCGATGGCCGCGGCGGTGA
>JASHOO010000538.1 GCA_030041035.1 Bryobacteraceae bacterium
GCAGCGGCATCGAAGTCTTCGGCATCATGGACGGCCGCGTCGACCTGGTGATCGATGGCGGCGCTTGCTCCGGCGCCGGAGCCACCACCGTGGACGTCACCGAACCCACGTGGAAGCTCATCAAGCAGGGAGCGATCGACGGAAAGGAAATCGCCGAGTGCTTGCAATCCTTATAGGTGCCAGGTTCCAGGTGTCAGGTGTTAGCAACCTCGAGCAGCTTGACCAGAGCGTGTAACGTCCGATTGGCCGGTGTCGGCACACCCAGTTCCCCTCCGCGCCGCACGATGTAACCGTTCAATGAATCAATCTCCGTGCGATTTCCGCGCGCGATGTCCTGTGCCGTCGACGACGTTGCCTCCGCCATGGCATCGCCGATCTGCCACACCGCCTCCATCAGATCCACGTCCGGCAACCGCACGCCCCCGGCTCGCGCCACGGTGATGGCTTCCTCGGTCACCTGCTGCATCAAATCGCGCGTCAAGCGATCACGCACCAGCGCCGCATATTTCGCGCGCCCCAGCGCGGAAATCGCATTGTACGCGCAATTGATGATCATCTTCGTCCAGAGCTCGCCTTCCACGTTATCTGAAACGCGGCACGGCACCTCAGCCCGCTCGAACATCCCGGCGATCGCTGGGAGGCTCCGCCGCAGCCGCTCGTTTTCCCAAATATCTCCGATCACCAGATCCCCGCGCCCGGAATGCTTCACTCGTCCCGGAGCGCTCATCGCCGCCGCCACATAAACCACTGCCGGAATCGCTTCCACGCCGGTCACTGAGCGGATTCGCGCGACATTGTCCACGCCATTTTGCAGGCTGACGACTAGGGAATCCGGACCGGGCAGCTTCGCCGCGCTTTCCGTGTCAACAGTTTTGACGCAGAAAAGCACGATGTCCGCATCGCGCGCCGCGCTCGCGTCCGTCGTTGCCGATACCCGAATCCGCTCCTGAAATCTCAGACCGTCGAGGAAAAGCCCGTCAGCCTGGACCGCATCCACGTGCCTGGCCCGCCCGATCAGCGTAACCGGCACGCCCGCACGCGCCAGCATGCCCCCGAAGTAACACCCCACCGCTCCCGCGCCGAGAACGGCGACGTGCGGCGAGGTGTTAGCGGACACCTAGCACCTGGAACCTGGCACCTGTCTTGTCAAATCTTCAGAAACAGCTTCTTTCGATACATCCAAAGCAGGATCAGCCAGTAGGTGAACAGCACCGCCACGCCCAGCACGAACGGCTCCGCGCCAACGCCGAAAATCTGGAACGGCTTGTCACCCAGATGGATCAGGAACGACTGGAAGATGAAATGCTCAAACAGGTGCGCGATCAGATACGCCGCAATCGAGTTCATGCCGATCACCACCAGCGGGAAGGCCCACTTCTTGTAACCCTTCACGTCTTCAATCCAACTGAAGATCGCCAGGTATAGGAAGCAGAGCCCGCCGCTGAAAAGCACCCAGCTCGGCGTCCAGATCCGCTTCACCACCGGGCAGATGCCGGTGTAATGCAGCACAGCGCCCGCCGCCACTCCAACCACGCCCGCGGTGAGCAGCTTCTTCATCGGAATCTGCGGCGCCGACTCGCGCAGCCAACGGCCGGCAATCAAACCCAGAATCATCGTTCCCAGGGTGGGAATAAAGCTGAGCGTCAGGTATCCGCCGTCATTCGCCATAAACGGCTGCTCGCGTGGGAACAGATTCAGGAACCACTGGTCGAAGGCGTTCCCCAGGTTGCTGTTCTTATCCCAATGCGCTGCGAAGCCCGTGTAGTGGTGCCAATCGGGTGGCACAAGCACCGCCTGCCAGTTGAAATTCGGCCCCGGCACCGGGTACAGCGCCCACGCCAGCCAATAACCGAACAGAATGGTGCCGAGCGCCGTCCATTGCCACTTCGCCGGCTTGAAACCCAACAAAAACAAGAACGGATAGCCCAGCCCGATCTGCGACAGCGTATCCTCAAACGTGAAATAAGTGATGTGGTGGTCGATCGACCGCAAAAAGACACCCAGGAAAACCAGCAACAGTGACCGCCACAGCGCATGGCCGAACATTTTCCCGAACGTGCCGCCCTTGGCCATGCGGCTCGCAATCGAATACGGCAGTGCCACGCCTACCAGAAAGGAGAACCCGGGCTGGATGGTGTCGTGAAGCGAGCAGCCCGCCCACGTCACGTGCGTCTGGTTCCAGCCCAAAAATCCCCAGAACCAGTTGCCCGGATACGCTGCGGCCACACGGGCCAGCTCCAGCACTTCGGCCATCATGAGGAGCATCACCATGCCGCGGTATGTGTCCACCGCCACATTGCGCTGGACCGGCTTCGGGACAGGTTTGGATGGTTGCGCCGCTAGGGTTGCGGATTCAACAGTCGTTGCCAAGGGCCACCTCCGGCACAGATTAGGTTAGTCGCTGCGGGGCTCTAAATGCAAGCGGCGTAATACCAGGGTCGCCGGGTTACGTTTGGCGTTTGCTGGCACCGGCTAGTCGTGATGCAGCGCCTGCATGGGATCGAGACGCGCAGCCCGCCGCGCCGGAAGGTAGTTGGCGATGAGCGCCACCGTAAGAACCAACACCCCCACACCAGCCATCACCGCGGGTTCGAGCGGCGTTACCCCGTAGAGCAGCGCCTGCAGAGCGGAGGCGAGCGCCCGCTTTTGGGACTGGCCCATTGCGTTCCGCACGCCCGCGCTCCATGCTGGAGCGCGGCAAGACGCCTGATCCGGTGGATCTACAAATTCTGAAACGCGGAGAAGAGTCCTCCGAATAGCGAGTGTTTCTTCGGAGAGCCCCTGCGGCCCGTCAGTTTCTCTGCCAGTTCGGCAATGGCCTTCCCCACTCTGGTGCCCGGCGGCACCGTTTTGCCCTCCATCAGTGCTTTCTGCACGCTTTCGAAATCGCTGGGCAGAAGCTGGAAAACCTTGAGGTCCAGTGCGGCTTCGATGGCTTCGCTGCTGAGGCCGATTTCCGTGTTGTACCGGTTGACCACCAGTTTGATTTTGGAACGCGGCACACCCCTGTATTCCAGGCTGGCCAGCGTGTTCTGCGTCGCATGCACGGCCGGGAGCTCGTTGGTGGTCACCAGAAGCAGCTCGTCGCATAGCTGGGCCAGCGAAAGTCCCCATTCGCTGTGCGGTCCCGGAATGTCGAGGATGACGAACTCGTAGAGGCGCCGCCAGTAGTCGACCATGGCACTGATATCTTCGGGCTCATACACCAGGTCGACCGGCATTTCCGGGGAGAGCAGCACATCTACGCCGCGGCACGTGGTCACCATTCCGCGCCATAGCGTCTCATCCAGGCGGCTGGCATTGGTGAGCGCATGGATGAAGCTGTAATTCGAAGTCAGTTTGAGCAGAAACGCAATGGTTCCCGTCAGCGGATCGAGATCCGCGAGCAGCACCCGCTGAATGTTGAAAGCTTGCAGCTGGAATGCGAGGTTGCAA
>JASHOO010000539.1 GCA_030041035.1 Bryobacteraceae bacterium
GAGCAGAGCCAAACGCAATTTCCCGTGAACGACGGGGTCTAGCTCGGGCAGATCAGGCATGGACGGCGGCGCGCCGCCGGCGCTCCTGCACGTCGGTAAACATACCGTAGAGACCGAAAACGATCTGGCAAAGAAAGATGGCGGCCAGAAACGCGATGTTGCTTTGCGCATCGCTGCCGAAGCAGGCGGCCACAGCCGTCAGCCACCATACGACGGCGCAGGCAAACTGAACTTTCCATCGGAGAATCAGGGCGGAGGCTCCGTTGGCCAACCCCAGCATGGCGGATACCGCGGCCGCGAACAGATGCGGATCGGTCAGTCTTCCGCTGAGGCCGAGGGCGAGAAACAACAGAAACATCGAGATTCCCAGCGCCAACCAGATGGAGCCGACCGCCCGGCCGAGCGCGGTCGCCGGATGGTAGCCGGTCCTCAAGGAACCAATGAGAACCGTAATGATGACCCCGATGGAGACGGTGGCGGGCCAAGCCCACGCGCTCCCGCCCCAGGCGGACCAAGCGAGGGCGACATAGTAAACGACGCCCCAGAGAATGAACTTCCATCCCCAGCTCTCCGTATTCCGGCGGCCCTCGGCGATCATACTCTCGATGAGGCTCAACCTCTGTTTCAGTTCCTGTCCGGTGGTGTCGTCTTGCACAGAAGATCTCCTTGTGCGGTCGGGATTCAAGGCAGACGTTCGAGCAGCATGTCCACACCATGGTACGGGGGATTGCCGGCGAACGTCACCTCAGAGACCTCGCTCCACTGGCCTTTGGCGGTGAGGTGCATGGTGTTCACAATGTGGGCCGGCCCGGCGGTAAAGCCCCACGAAAATCCGTTGGCGGGCACCGCGAGCTCGGTGTCGACGTAGCGGCCGTCATGATAAGCGCGGAAGCGGTAGGTGTGGGAAGCGTCGTCGTACGCAACAGTGGCCAGGGCGTTAAATAGTAATTTGCCGTCGGCGCTGGTGCTTTTGCCCTCGATGAGGAGGACGAGGCCGTCCAGCTTGTACTGGACATCTTCAGTCTGGGTGAGATGCAGCGGCTCACCCGGCCCGCGAGCGATGGTGACGGGCCCCGACCAGCGGCCGGCGAGAAACGAAAGCTTGCGCATGGCGTCGCGCTGCGTGTCGACGCTGTTCGAAGCGGGCTGCTGGGCGGCGAGGGTGAAACAGAAAGCAAACATGGATGCCGCTGCCAACAACAGAGCGGGAAGAGTGATGCGGGAGATCGCGGTTTTCATCAGGTGAGCTCCTCAGGATTAGAGTACTCTAAGTTATAGAGTAAGTCAACGAGGGTGGTTTGGATTTTTGGATCAGCAGGAAGGCCCGGTTATTTCTTAGGAGCGCTTGGGGCGGCGGCGAGGGTGGGGCCGGAATCGGGGACTTTGGCGAGCTGGTTGAGAATGACGATGTCGACGCGG
Source organism: Bryobacteraceae bacterium (assembly GCA_030041035.1). Lineage (GTDB taxonomy): Bacteria > Acidobacteriota > Terriglobia > Bryobacterales > Bryobacteraceae > QHXW01. The sequence goes on from JASHOO010000539.1 coordinate 1,420, forward strand.
CGATTGCGCGCGCGGTTTTCCTCGGTGTCATTGGAGGCGACGGGCGCGGTATCGGCGTAACCGGCGACGGAGAAGCGCTCGGCGGAGAGCTGGAACCGATCGGTGAGCACGTTGAGCATGGCGATGCTGCGGGCGGCGGAGAGTTCCCAGTTGTTGCGGAAGCGGGCGGTGTGGATGGGCACGGAATCGGTATGGCCTTCGAGGCGGACGGGATTGGGCAGATCGCGGAGGACGGCGGCGACCTTTTGCAGGCTGGGGTAACTGGCGGGGTCAACGGCGTCGCCGGCGGAGGGGAAGAAGGCCGCCTGCTTGAGGCTGACGACCAGGCCGCGGGGCTCGAGGCGCATCTCGATTTTGCCGGACTTAATTTCGCTCTGCAGCTCGCCCGACAGATATTTCATCGAGGGTAACAGCTCGGCCACTTCGGGCGGCGGCAGGGGCTTGGGATCCGGCGATTTGACCTTGGTCTCGCCGCCCGGCCCATGCATCATGGCGTTGCCCTGCCCTTTGTCATCCACGGTTCCGCCGAGAATTTCGTGGACCATGGCACGGACTCCACCGTTTTCGAGGGCATCCTTGACGGCATCGGAGACTTGTGAGGCTTTGGCTTTGTCGGTCTGAGACGTGGCGAACATCACCACAAAGAAGGCAAACAGCAGGGTGATGAAGTCGGCGTAGGAGACCAGCCAGCGCTCGTGATTTTCGTGGGAAGCCTGTCTTCTGGCGCGCGCCATACGGTGCCTATCCTTCGGCGGCCGCAGCGCGTGCCGGCGCCTTGGCGGGCTTGGCTTCTCTGGCGGGCGCTTCCTTTTTATGTTCCTCGCGCCGCGCGTAGGCTTCGAGCTTGCTGCGAATCAGCTTGGGGTTGAGGCCTTCGACGATGCCGGCGACACCTTCGAGCATGAGCTCGCGGTTCTGGATCACCTTTTGCATGCGCGCTTTGAGCTTGGCTCCTGCGGGGAGAAAGAAGATGTTGGCCGAGGCCACGCCGTAGACGGTGGCGACGAAAGCCACGGCGATCCCGTGGCCCACTTCCTCGATATTGGCGAGATTCTTCATCACCTGGATCAGGCCGAGCACGGCGCCGATGATGCCGATGGTGGGGGCGTAGCCGCCGGCGGCCTCGAAGACTTTGGCTTCGGCTTCTCCGTGGTGCTCTTCCAGGCCGATTTCGAGTTCCATGGTTTTGCGGATGACATCGAGGTCGGTGCCATCGACGGCCAGGTTGAGGGCCTTGCGCAGGAAAGGATCCTGGATGGCGTCGGCGTCCTGCTCGAGAGAAACGATGCCGCTTTTGCGCGCCTTGGTGGCATAGCCGATGATCTCCTCGATGATGGCGTGCGGGCTTTGATCGGGCTCAAAGAACACCAGGCCGAGCTTCTTGACGGCGCTGATCAGCGTATGCATGGGGGTGGTGACCATGACGGCGCCGATGGTGCCGCAAAGGACGATAATGGCGGCGGTGATCTGGGCGACGTCTTTGACGCGGCCGCCTTCGAGCACGAGGCCGCCGAGGATCCCGCCCACGGCCAGCACCAGGCCGCCGATGCTGACCAGGTCGGCTCTGCCGCCGGGTTTCTTTTTAGGTGCCGGGCTTTTCTCAGCCATTGGTTTCGTCTAGGCCATTCGCGGTAGCGATCAAGTGCTGGTAATCCTGATGGCGCAGCGGGCATTCGGTGGCTCCGGCGATAATCGATCTGCGGAACCGGATGATGCGATCCAGGACCTCTTCGGCCGATTCGAGGACCACAAACTTCTGGCCGGTGGTCAGGGTCACGACGGTATCGGGAGTGACTTCCATGTGCTCGATCAGGTCCGAGTTCAAGACCAGCGGGACATGGTTCAAGCGGGTGAGCTGGATCATGGGCAAAGGCCGCCACAGTACTTATCGGCGCTTTCCCCTAGTCATTTCCGGAAATTTACGGTAACATTTAGCGGAAAAATACCCTATTTTTTAAAACAACCGGAATCCGGGGCCGATAAGCAAAGCGAGTATGGCCACTTCCTGCACGAAATCGACCCGCCGGGCGCGACGCATCCTGGACGCCTGGGAGCGCGAGGATAGGACGGCGTTTCAGGCGGAATTGCGGCTGGCGCAGTGCGCGGAGGCCGTTCCTGCCTGTGCCGAAGA
>JASHOO010000062.1 GCA_030041035.1 Bryobacteraceae bacterium
GGCGGCAAGGCAATCTGATTTTCAGAGTACGGTTACGATGATGATTTCACCGCTGTATCGGCAAGAGGAAATCGCCAGATTCGTTTCTACCGACGGCATTGTCGGCAGGCTGGGGGACTTCCCGGAATTGACGCAGGCTGTACGGACTAACGACCTGGAGAAGATCAGCATTCTGTGTGAGGAGTTGTTTCACTCGAATTCCACAAAGCAGTCCCGCCAGAATCCCATCCCTATCGCCGCGTAGGAATCCTGCCGCAGGCGACATGCGGCGCTTGGCGAATCTACTCCGCCCGAAGCTGCGAAGGTTCCCGTAGAATCATCTCCGTGGAGTGTCCGAGAATTGCACAGAAACACGCCCAAGTTTCCTGTGACTCCTGCCGGTTGCACGCGCTACTCTTCCCCAATTCATTCTTAATCGTCGAAGCCGGGCGCGCTCAGAGTAACGATTTCATATCAACTGGGTCGTAGGCGTTAGGATCGGTGTACTCCATTGGCTTGGATATTCACACTTGAATCCGTGCCAAGCGTCATGCCGGCTTTTCGCTCTGACATGTCGCAGTCCACAACAGCTTGGACGACCACCGCTGATTCCATCCTGGAAAAGATCGCCCGATTTTGTTCGCGTATTTCCGGGACGGCACACCGAGGCGGACGTACCAGTTCATGCGGTGCGTCAGCTCATTCCCAACTTGTTGCCACGCAACGTCTAAAAAGAGCCCAGCCTGCACCGGTGCGCCAAAGTCTTGACTTTCCGCTATCTTCCTAACATTTCTTAATGCTGGCCAAGCGAAACCAGTTGGCACAATCCTGCGTTAGGAAATTTGATGGCAGTGTCAGGAGGGAAAGGATGAACAGGTTTTGGCTTGCCGGCATACTGGCCGCCGGCGCACTTCACATGTGGGCGCAGGGTGACCCACCGTCGCGCGTGGCGCGGCTGAATTTCTTGGAAGGGCCCGTCTCGCTACAGGCGTCCGGTCATGACGATTGGACCGCCGCCGCTCCCAACTATCCACTCACCATCGGCGATCATTTGTGGGCTGATGAAGGCGCGCGCGCCGAGCTTCACGTCGGATCGACCGCCATCCGCATGGGTTCTCATACGGCGCTCGCATTCCTGAATCTGGACGACCATATGACCCAGGTTCGTCTCTCCGATGGCTCCATCAGCATCACCATCCGCAATCTGGCTCCGGATGAAGGCTACGAAGTGGATACGCCCAACTGTGCCGTGTCCCTGCTGCGGCCGGGCGCCTATCGCATCGACGCCGACCCCGACCGCCAGGTCACCAGCGTCACCACGCGTGCCGGGGAGGCTGAAATCACCGCGGGCGCCGCGCTCCCGGTTCATCCGCAGCAGACCGCTTTCGTCACCGGCGCCGACCAGCCCGCTACCGAGGTCAACGCGGCCGCGCCCCCGGATGATTTCGATGAGTGGTGGATGGAACGGGATGCGCAATTCGCGCGCCGGCCGCCGCCGCGTTATGTCTCGCCCGACATGGTCGGCTACGAGGATCTCGATATGTACGGTGTTTGGCGCGACGTTCCCGGTTATGGTCCGGTCTGGTTTCCGACCGCCGTTCCCGCCGGCTGGGCGCCGTATCACAACGGACATTGGGTTTGGGTGGAACCGTGGGGATGGACTTGGGTAGATGACGCCCCCTGGGGCTTCGCGCCTTTCCATTACGGCCGTTGGGCGTTCATTGGAGGTGTCTGGGGCTGGGTGCCCGGGCCGGTCGCTCCGCACCCTGTCTATGCGCCGGCGCTGGTCGCGTGGATGGGTGGCCCCGGTTTTGGCGTCGGAATGTCGTTCGGCGTGGGCGGCGGCATCGCCTGGTTCGCGCTGGGTCCGCGTGAGCCGTTCATTCCCGCCTACGCGGTGAGTGCTGTTTATGTGAATCGCGTCAACGTGGTTGAGGTGACACACATCAACGTCGTGAACGTGACCAACATCACCTATGTGAATCGCACCGTGCCTGGCGCGGTGGTTGCGGTTTCACGCACCGATTTCGTCGCCGCTCGTCCGGTCGCGCGTGCCGCCGTGGTTGTGCCTCCGGCTGCTCTCGCCCGTGCCACCGTCACCACACGCGAGGTCCCCGTGACCCGGCAGGAGGCGCTCGCTGCTCGGCCCGTGAGTGCTGCCCGGGTTGCCCGGCCTCCGGCCGCCATCATGAACCGGCCGGTGGTGACCAAGGCCGCACCGCCCGCTGCGACCAGGGAGCTGGCCCGGCCTGCTGCGGCTCAAGTGAATCGGCCCGCCGCGCAAGCCGCTCCAGCATACCGGCCGCCTGCCCAACAGACGCCATCCTATCGTCCGCCGGCGCAGCAGAACGAGGCTGCCAGACCGGCAGCGCCGCAGGCGCAGCCGAAGCAAAACGAACCAGCGTATCGTCCGCCGGCCGCGCAGTCACAGCCCAGTGCTGCGAAGCCGGAATCGAAAACGAAACCCGCGGCGAAACCAAAGGAGAAGGAAAAGAAGGAAAAGGAGGAAAAGTAGACTAGGCGGCGGCCTGGCGCAGCAGCCGGTCGATGTCGGCCGCACCGGGGCAGGTTTTTGACGCCCGGATCTCACGGTGCATGATCACGTGGTCGCGGTCCAGTGGAATTTTCCACCGGGCCGCGATTTCTTTTACCAGCGCGGCGCTTGCGGCGTACTGCTCATCGGGCCAAAGGTCCTGCGGCTGGCCTTCGTGCTCGATGCCGATGGTGTAGTAGTTGGGATTGACTTGCGGATCGATCAGTTTCCACGTAGGCCGTACGACGATTCCCGCGTGAAAGGCCGTATCAACTTCTTCCACATATTGATGAATGCGCCCGGTCTTTCCCACGCCATAGTGCGCGGAGACCGAGGAGCGGGCGTCTTTGAACGTCAGGTCGGCGGCTTCGAGCGATCCCACGATGATGTGGATGACAATGGCTTTCGGTTCGTGGCCGTGGCGCCCTTGGCGGAAGTTTTCGGTCGCGCAACCGACCCATTGGCTCGGCATTAGAGGTTGCCCTTCTCGCCTTCCCAGGCAGGAGGAGTCAGGCCGGCTACCTGGCGTTGCTCACGGGATTCCTGCTCCTTGCGCGCCAGCGAAGGCCGGAACGCAACCAGATCCTTCAGCACGTTGTACCAGAACGGCGCACCCAGGCTGAGCAGCATGGCCGAAAAAGCGATTCCGGGGAGCTTCGCCGGATTCCACGCCCAGGTTTGCGGCACGATGAGGCGGGCTTCTGCGCCCTGGCGCAGCAACTCGAACGAATCGAGCTGCAAACCGAAGGCGACGGCAGTGGCGATCACTGCCGTAACCAGGCCGGTGTGGCGCGCGAAGCGGTGGGAGATGCGGTCCATGGTTTCGTCGAAGCAAGCGTGAATGCGGCCGGCGAACTGACTGGGCGCTTCGGTGATGACGGCGACGGCGTGGCGCATGGGAGCAGGGAGCTCAGGGCGCAGCGCTTCGAGCTTCAACCCGAGCAGGTGGATGTTTTCGAGAACCGCGGCGGGATCCTGGATTCCGTTGGCTTCGAGCATGCGTTTGAGCGTCTGGCGCGCGTATTCATCGAGCGCTTTGCCCCCCGGCTCGTTTCCCGCGGCGAGTTCCAAAAGGATGCGGGTGAGCTCCTCGCGCTGGATGACGCCGCCCATTTTGCCATCGGCGCGCGCGACGAGCGGATGGCGCAGGACGGCGGCGGCGATCTGCTCGACACAAAACGGCGTAGCTTTGGGATCGATCTGATTGAGGATGGTCATGAGGCCGCGGAGCAGGTTGCGACTGCGAAAATTGAGCGCGCCGGTGACTGCCTGCGTCAGCAGCGTTACCCCCACGCTGACCAACGCCATGACCGCCGAGAATCCGATCAAAATGTCGAGGGATTTGAGCACCGGCCTTCTACCCCGATTATAGGAGGCGGTGTCAAGACAAATGGCCGTTTTACCTGATAGGATGCAGCTACTATGATGACGCGGAGAACGGCATTCGGAACGTTCGCAGCCGGCGCGATGGCTGCATCGGCGCAGACGGCGGCGCCGCTGAAGGGGCGATTGAAGCAATCGGTAGCGCGGTGGTGTTACAGCCAAATGAGCCTGGATGACCTTTGCCAGGCGGCGGCGAGGATCGGGCTGAAGGGGATCGATCTGGTTGATTCTAAAGACTGGCCGACGGTACAGAAGTACGGGCTGGTGCCGGCCATGACGCCGGGCGGGGGCACCATCGCCGATGGGCTCAACCGCAAGGAGAACCACGACCGGCTGGAACATGAGTTCCGGGAAAACATCGAAAATGCGGCGAAGGCGGGAGTTCCGAATGTCATCACCTTTTCGGGAAACCGGCGCGGTTTACCGGATGAAATTGGACTTGCGAACTGTGTGACCGGGTTGAACCGGGTGAAGAAAATCGCCGAAGACAAGGGCGTGACCATCTGCCTGGAATTGCTCAACAGCAAGGTAAACCACAAGGATTATCAATGCGATCACACGGAGTGGGGCGTGGCGGTGATGAAGGGCGTGGATTCGCCGCGAGTGAAGCTGCTGTATGACATCTATCACATGCAGATCATGGAGGGCGATATCATCCGCACGATTCGCGACAATATTCAATACATTGCGCATTTTCACACGGGCGGCGTGCCGGGGCGGCACGAGATTGATAACACGCAGGAATTGAATTACGGCGCGGTTGCCAAGGCGATTGTGGATCTGGGATTTCAGGGGTACATGGCGCACGAGTTCGTGCCGGCGGCGCCGGACGGCATCCAGTCGCTTGAAGCGGCGGCGAAGCTGTGTGATGCGTGACGCCTATTCGTCTCTGAGCGCGTTCATGGGGTCCATACGGGCCGCGCGGAGGGCGGGGAAGAAGCTGGCGGCGAGGGCGACGGTTCCCAGTGTCACAATTGCGATGGCCAGCGTGGGCGGATCGTAGGGGCGCAGATTGAAGAGCATGGAAGCGGCGGCGCGGCCGGCCACTAAGGCCAGTGCTGTTCCGATGACGCCCCCGATACCCAACAGGATGCCGGTTTCGCGCAGGATGATACGGATCACTTCCGGCCTGCCCGCGCCGAGCGCCATGCGGATGCCGATTTCGTTGGTCCGACGGACGACCATATAGGACATAACGCCGTAGAGCCCGATGGTAGCGAGGAGCACGGCGAGCGCGCCGAAAAATCCGGCGAGTGTGGCCATCAGACGATCGCGCAGCAAAGAGTTCCAAAGATCGGTTTTGAAGACGTGAAAGTCGACTCCGATATCCGGACTGATGCGGGCCAACGCAGTTTTTTCAGCGGAGACGAGCGGGCCGAGGGCGAGGCTCGAGCGCACGACGACGTTGGAGAATTGATCGGGCTTGGCGTTCTGAGCTTCGGCGACAAAGGCAATGGGACGGAATTCCTCACGGAGGTCGCCGTATTTTGTGTTTTTGACGACGCCCACGATTTCATAACTCTCCGCCGGCTCACCGGCCCCGACCACTACGTGCAGGACTCGACCGAGCGGGCTTCTGCCATTGAGAATCCTGGTCAGAAACGCCTCATTCACGACGGCAACTGGAGGCGAGGCGGGCATATCGTGATCGGAGATGTCGCGGCCTGCGAGGATCGGCGTTCCCAGGGTTGCAAAGTAGCTTGGTGTCACACGGCTAAAAAAGGAAACGGCTTTCGGAGCCTGCGATCCTTCGATCCAGATGAAGTCATTCCAGAAATCTCCGGTTCCGGGAATGATGCTCGCTTCGGCTGCCGATTGCACGCCGGGGATGGCGCGAATGCGATCGAGCATTTCCTGCTTGAAGGGCTCGCGGCGGTCCTTCGCCAGGTTGAGGCGGCTGAAATCAAGTTGTGCGATCAGGATTCCATCCTGGCGGAATCCGGCATCTAAGGTCAGCAGGTTACGCAGGCTGCCGGTGAAGAGCAGAGCGCCGACGAGCAGGACGAGCGATAGCGCCACTTGCGAGACCACCAGGATGCGGCGCATGCCGAAGCGCTCGCGCGTGGCGGTCAATCCGCGGCCACTGCTTTTGAGCACCGCAGCCGGCAGTGTGCGTGTAGCGCGAAGGACGGGCATCAATCCGAAGATCAGGCAAGTCAGAATAGCGAGGCCCGCGGTGAAGGCGAAAACGCGCAGGTCGAGATGGAGGTCAACAAATAACGGATCGTTGCTGGTAGAGAGGAACGCGACGAGGAATTGACTCAGCGACTGCGCCAGAAGAGCGCCGAGCGCCGCGCCGGCGACGGCCAACAATGCACTCTCGGCCAGCAACTGGCGGATGAGGCGGCTGCGCGAGGCACCCATCGCCAAACGAACGGCGATCTCACGTTCCCTGGCTCCGGCGCGCGCCAGCATCAAATTGGCGAGGTTGGCGCAGGCGATGAGCAACACCAAGCCGGCGATGGCGAGGAGCATCCAAAGCGGTTCTTCGTAGTCGTCGCGCAGAGAGGAGAGGCCGGTTCCGGCGGGAAATGCGCCGAATCGGTACTCAAGATAACGCTTCACTTGCTCCGCGCGGTAGGTGGGAGGGATGGTGGTTTCGAGCAAACTGGAAGAAAGTGCGCGCATGTGGGCGGAAGCCTGAGCGAGGGACCAGTTCGGCTTGAGCCGGCCGATGACGGCGAGCCACCAGCCGTCGCGGCGGTCGAGGCGTGAATCTTCGCCGCGGTCGACGGGTTCGGCGCAGATGGGTATGGCGATATCGAAGCTACGGCCGACCTCGATGCCGGAGAAATCTGCCGAGGTGACGCCGATGATTTCAAAGGGATGGTCGTCCAGGGTGATCTTTTTCCCGATGGCCGCGCGATCGCCGGCGAATTCGCGCTGCCAGAATGAGTAACTGATTACCGCGCCCGAGGTACCGCAGCCGCGGCGGTCATCGGCGGGAGTGAACAGACGGCCCGCTACGGGCTGGACGCCGAGCACGTGGAAAAAGTCGCCGCTGACGTATAGACCTTGCGCGTAGCGTGCCGGGCCACCAAGCGCCAGGTTGAACCTATCATCGCTCCAGGCGGAAATGGCGGAAAAGCCCTGCTGGCGCTCACGAATCTGGTCGAACAGCGGATAGGTCACTTCGGGATGGCGGCTGGTGACACTTCCGCTTAGCCAGTGGCGATCGGCGATTTTGATTTCGGCCAACCCAGACGGATTTTTTACGGGCAGGGTGCGCAAGCGAACGGCATCGATGAGCTGAAAGATCGCGGTGTTCGCGCCGATGCCGAGGGCGAGCGAAAGGATTGCCACGATCGCAAAGCCGGGACTCATGCGCAATTGACGGGTGCCGAAGCGAAGGTCGTTCCAAAGCGTTTCGAGAAAGCCGATGCTGTTCATGCGATAGATCTCCTCACGGATCAGGAGCGGGTTGCCGAGTTTTCGTCGCGCGGCGTAACGGGCTTCTTCGAGCGACATGCCGCGGGCGATGTTGTCGGAGGTTTCGATTTCGAGGTAGGCGTCGAGTTCGCGGGCGCGCTCTTCATCCCAATAGCGGCGGCGGAAAAGGCGGGACCAGGACATAGAGTTACCCGGCAGGGCGAAGGACGCAGTTGATGGCGCGGACGAGTTGGTCCCAACGGCTGGTTTGCTGGGCCAGTTGCTTGCGGCCGGCGGGAGTCAGGCGGTAGTAGCGGGCCTTGCGGTTGTTTTCGGAAGTGCCCCAGAAGGAGGCGATCCAGCCGCGATCCTCCAGACGGTGGAGCGCGGGATAGAGCGAGCCGTGCTCGACTTGAAGCACATCCTCGGAGCGATGCTCGATGGCATAGGCGATGGTGTGGCCATGCGCCGGGCCGAGAACCAAGGTCTGGAGAACGAGCATGTCCAGGGTGCCTTGGATCAAATCTCCCTGCAAAGGAGGAGCGTCTCGCTTGGGCATGGGTGCGTATCCATCAGTATACTTCAGAAGATCATCTACTGAAGTGTTCAGTGTGGCCTAGGATTATGGTAAAAACGGGACGCACCAAATATAGTCTGATTTGAGAATGCTTTTAAGAAGATGATCTACATAGAAGGATGCTAATCACGGCTACTCGTTGCGCAGGGCGACCATAGGCTCGACGCGCGCGGCGTGGCGAGCGGGCAGGTAGCAAGCCAGCAAGGAAATAGCCGACAGCAGGACGGGGGCGGCGAGGAAAACCACG
>JASHOO010000063.1 GCA_030041035.1 Bryobacteraceae bacterium
CAGCCGCGACGGGCATTCACGTGCGCACTTGCCGCAATCGATGCACAGTTCGGCATTGCGGCGGATGCCGAGCGGGCTCGCCATGGAAAACAGGCCGAGCAGCGCGCCGTAAGGGCACAGATAACGGCACCAGAAGTTCTGGATGAAGACCGAAAGCACAACCAGCACCGCGAGTGTAATCGCGCCGCCCGTGCCGAGAGAGCGGAAGAAGTTGAGCAGCTTGACGTCGGCGATCATCCCGTAGGGTCCATCGAGAAAAGCGCGAATGGCGGCGACCGACATCCCGGCAATGGCGTAAACGAACAGGCCGAGTAAGGCGTATTTGAGCGCCCGTAGAGCGATATCCAGAATTCGCGCGATCCGCCAGTTCTTGCGGAAGGTCTCGCGGCCCAGGCGCCACAGATACTCGGAGAGCGTACCCACAGGGCAGAGCCAACTGCAAAAGGACTTGCGGAAAAGCCAGGAGATCGCCAGGAAGGCGATGAGCAGGATGACTCCCGCCGGGTGCACCAGCGGGAGGCGGCGGGTCTCAGCGAGTACCTTCAAATTCATGAGCGAGGCGATGGGCAGCCAACCTTCGACGCCCGCCGGCCGCGCCACCCGCGCCGAGCTTTCGCCGTTTTCACAATAGTGAACGAAGCGCACGAACTGGACCCCGATCCAGACATTGAGCGCGAAAAACGCAAGCTGAATGGCGCAGCGCAGGCGCTGCGAGGAATCGCGAGGCGCGCGGGCGAAGCTCTTGTTCTTGGGTGCAGCGGTTCGACATTCTGCCAGTTGCACGGGCATGTGGCTTTTCCCGACGAAAACTCGCTCTGTGCACGTCAGGGGCCAGCGACAGGTATCAGAAACTGCAATAAGTTACGGGTCACACTCGGACCGGGTGGGTGAAAACACCCAGCCTCTTATTTTCAAGAATTAAGGCTCTTTTTATAGCGAAAAGGTGTACAATCGACCGCAAAGGGGGACAGATGGCGCACAGTATGACGGAAACCTGGAAACGCGAACACGTGACCGCACGCCAGCTCCTGGAAACCGTAATGGCGTGGGCTGCGGTGCTGACGATGGCCGGCCTGGTATTTGCGGGTCTTTATTGGGGGATTGCCTCGTTGGAGTAAGCTCGAAGTAGAGAGCGGATATGGCCGGGGAAGCGGTATCGCGGAAGGCCAGACCATCATCGCCGTCCAAGTCGCCGCACTCGACGCGGCAGAGCCGTCACGAGGAAGCCGAGCACGTCTACCGGCGGCAGGTGGATCTGGACATCGACAGCGGCCGCCACGTGATCCGGAAACGAGTGAAGAACAAGACGTAGTGAGCTTCCTCCTCTTTGAAATTCATCTCATACGGATTGCGGCAGCCTCCACCCCTCTTTAGCGAGATTCGCACCGCGCAACTCGCATCGAAATTGCGGTGGGGGAGATGGCGACACATCTACCAGCCCTTGTCCTCTACCGATCCTTCGCCTTTGCATCCTCGATGGTCTGTCATTGCCAGTGAGCCGGGATTATCGCCGCAGTCAAGCCCTATCCGTTTTGTCTTACTCAACTATCTGTTTGGATAGCCTTCACCCCATGGCAGACAGGCGTTTGGGAGCGCTATCTTCGCCAGTATCCATTCAGCACAACAATTTCGCAGCAAGCAAGGGATACCGTTGGCGATTGGAATCCAGCTTGCTTGTGTCAACCCGCGAAAGGGGAAGGTCACATGAAAAATCTAAAGCGGGGTTTCACACTCATCGAAATGCTGGTGGTTATCGCGATTGCTTCTGCGGCCCTCCTGCTGCCTGCCGTTTAATAGCTCCGTCTGAAATCGCAGGCGCATCGAACGTTGCGCACTTCTTCCGCCCCGTCAGGGTGGTTGAAGAAGGTCATCGCGGGCCTTGGCGAGGATGGGTAGAGATGTCCGGCAATATCGCCGCTTGTTTCACGTCATTTGCCTCAGGAGGCTGACAATGGCGGCAAGGCAATCTGATTTTCAGAGTACGGTTACGATGATGATTTCACCGCTGTATCGGCAAGAGGAAATCGCCAGATTCGTTTCTACTGACGGCATTGTCGGAAGGCTGGGGGACTTCCCGGAATTGACGCAGGCTGTACGGACTAACGACCTGGAGAAGATCAGCATTCTGTGTGAGGAGTTGTTTCACTCGAATTCCACAACGCAGTCCCGCCAGAATCCCATCCCTATCGCCGCGTAGGACTCCCGCCGCAGGCGACATGCGGCGATTGGCGAATCTACTCCGCCCGAAGACTGCGAAGGTTCCCGTAGAATCATCTCCGTGGAGTGTCCGGGAATTGCGCAGAAACACGCCCAAGTTTCCTGTGACTCCTGCCGGTTGCACGCGCTACTCTTCCCCAATTCATTCTTAATCGTCGAAGCCGGGCGCGCTCAGACTAACGATTTCATATCAACTGGGTCGTAGGCGTTAGGATCGGTGTACTCCATTGGCTTGGATATTCACACTTGATTCCGTACCAAGCGTCATGCCGGCTTTTCGCTCCAGCATGGCGCAGTTCACAACAGCATAGGACTCCCCATCACCGAGTGTTCTGTCCCATAAGTAATTGACATACGGACCGAACCGCCGTAAT
>JASHOO010000540.1 GCA_030041035.1 Bryobacteraceae bacterium
AACATTCGGCGGCGGCAAGGTAATTCGTGATGGTATGGGCCAGAGTTCCACAGTAACTCGTGAAGGCTCAGTAGGTGCGCTCGACTTAGTTATTACAAATGCTTTGATTATTGATCACTGGGGCATTGCCAAGGGAGATATCGGCATTCGCAACGGCCGCATCGTTAAGGTAGGCAAAGCGGGTAATCCGGATATCATGGCGGGCGTTGATCCCGAGTTAGTGATCGGTGCAGCCACCGAAGTGATCGCCGGCGAAAATCAGATTGTAACGGCCGGAGCTCTCGACACTCACATCCATTTCATCTCTCCGCAACAAATCTACGAAGCAATATCTAACGGCATCACTACCATGATCGGCGGAGGCACCGGCCCAGCCACGGGTACCAATGCTACCACCTGCGCTCCGGGTGCCTGGAACATTCATCGCATGCTCGAAGCCGCGGAAGCCTGGCCCATGAACTTCGGTTTCTTGGGAAAGGGCAATGTCGCGACTCCACTCCCGCTTGCCGAGCAAATCGAGGCCGGCGCTTGCGGGCTCAAACTCCACGAAGACTGGGGCACGACACCGGCGGCAATCGATACCTGCCTCAAGGTTGCGGACCAGTATGATGTGCAGGTTGCGATCCACACGGACACCATCAACGAGGCCGGTTTTGTCGAAGATACCATTCGCGCCATAGGCTCGCGAACCATTCACACCTACCACACCGAGGGCGCCGGCGGTGGCCACGCACCCGATATCATCAGGATTGCCGCACAACCCAATGTGCTGCCGTCTTCCACCAATCCGACGCGGCCGTTCACGGTCAACACGATTGACGAGCACTTCGACATGCTGATGGTGTGCCATCACCTCAACCCTCAAGTGCCCGAAGACATCGCCTTCGCCGAGAGCCGCATCCGCCCGGAAACCATCGCCGCCGAGGACATCCTGCACGATCTGGGCGTCTTCAGCATGATGTCGAGCGATTCCCAAGCCATGGGCCGCATCGGCGAAGTAGTGACGCGCACCTGGCAGACGGCGCACAAGATGAAGGTGCAACGCGGCCCGCTTGCCGGCGATTCCAGCCGCAACGACAACGCGCGTGTCAAACGCTATGTCGCCAAGTACACCATAAACCCCGCGATCACTCACGGTATCGCAGCCCATGTTGGTTCCATCGAACCGGGTAAAGTCGCCGACCTCGTCCTGTGGAAGCCTGCTTTCTTCGGCGTGAAACCGGAGATGGTGCTCAAGAGCGGATTCATTGCCTGGAGCGTGATGGGCGACGCCAATGCCTCCATTCCCACGCCCCAGCCCGTTTTCTATCGACCCATGTTCGGCGCGTTTGGTCGCGCCATCGCTTCTACCGGCCTCGCGTTCGTTTCCAAAGCCGCGCTCGAAGCCGGCGTTCCCTCGACAATCGGACTGGCAAAACGCGCCGTCGCGGTCGAAAACTGCCGGAGCATCGGAAAGAAGAACATGATTCATAACTCGGCAACGCCCAAGCTGGAGGTCGATCCCGAAACCTACGAGGTTCGCGCCGATGGTGAACTGCTCACGTGCGAGCCCGCCAGTGTGCTGCCGCTGGCTCAGCGGTACTTCCTGTTTTAACCTGAAAGCGATGCGTGCATTTCGGATTGGGGTGGCGGGACCGGTGGGAAGCGGCAAGACTGCGCTGGTGGATTGCCTCAGCCGGGAGCTTTCTCCTCGCCACAGTGTCGCCGTAGTCACCAACGACATTTACACGAAAGAGGACGCCGAGTTTCTCATTCGCCAAGGCACGCTTCCCGCCGAACGCATTCGCGGTGTCGAGACGGGCGGCTGCCCCCATGCAGCCATTCGCGAAGACGCTTCCATGAACCTGGAAGCCATCGCCGACCTAGAATCCAAACTGCCCGGTGTGGAACTCATTTTCGTGGAAAGCGGCGGCGACAATCTCGCCGCTATGTTCAGCCCGGAGCTGGTGGACGTGGCTATTTACGTGATCGATGTTGCAGGCGGCGACAAAATCCCGCGCAAGGGCGGACCGGGCATTACCCGCTCCGATCTGCTCGTTATCAATAAAATCGATCTCGCGCCTTACGTAGGCGCTGCGCTCGAAGTCATGGAACGCGACGCCCGCCGCATGCGCGGTAGCCGGCAGTTTGTTTTTACGAGTCTGAAAAACGGAACGGGGCTCGCCGATGTCGTTTCCTGGGTCGAGCGCCATCTGGCCCTTCCCGAACGCCGGGACCTCATCGACACGCACGCCCCTTACCGTGGGCAAGCGCACACTCATTCTCACTAGCAAATTGCGCGCGACATGCAATCCCTCGCCACGCTTCCCAACCTGCTGACGATAGTCCGTCTGCTGCTGGCGCCGTTGATTTTCGTAGCCATCGGTGCCGGACGCCATGAAATCGCGCTGATCCTGTTTGCGGTCGCAGCCCTTACCGACGGCTTGGACGGCCTGCTCGCCCGGCAAATCGGCCAGGCCACCCCTCTCGGGGCGTACCTAGACCCCATCGCTGATAAAGTCCTACTCAGTGGTATCTACCTTTCCCTCGCCGTCACCCGCATCATCCCCTCCTGGCTCGTGGTGGTCATCTTCGGACGCGACCTTTTCCTCCTGGTGTCGTCTGGAATTGCGCTGTTGTTTACCGCTTTCCGTGAGTTCCGCCCCAGCGTGTGGGGTAAGGCCAGTACGTTCGTGCAAGTCGTTTGCGCCGCCATTTGGATAACGCAAAATGCTCTGGATTCGCGTCCTCTTCACGCACTCGCGCAGGCGCTGCTATGGCCTACGGCAGCCATTACTATCTGGAGTGGACTCCACTACAGTTGGCGAGGATTGCGCTTCCTAAAAGTGCATTGACGGAGGCGGCGGGCCGGAGTAGGCTAAAGGTGTCGGGGTTTAGGATGACACGCTACGTGCCGGCTCGGCATTACCTCACATTCGGAATTGCGGCACTGGCGTTGGCAGCGTTTTCCGGTTGGTTGGGCCTCGAATTGAAAGCAGCCTTCGTCGCCGCGGGTTTGTTCGTACTCAGCGCCGCTCTGTTGCTCGCCCTGGCATTTCGTCCGGCGTTCGAAATCCACGAAGAATATCTGGGAATCGGAAAGCGGCGGATCCTCTGGATGGATATTCGACGGCTGGACCGTACGGGGTGGATCTCGCCGCTCATCCTGCGCATGACCTTGTTCGATGATTCCCGCATGCTGCTCATCTATCCTGGCGATCTCGAATCTTGCAATAGTCTGCTGCGCAACCTGCGCCGCCTTTCCCGTGATGCGTTGATCGACGGCGTGCCTTACCGGCAGTATTGGGGCGAAGCGCTGAACCCGGGCCCTGACCGCCGCCCGTTGCCTTCCCCGCGTTACCGCCTCCTCCGGCCCGAGGATGAGGCCGATGTGGAAAAACTTTACCAGCGCCTCAAAACTGTCGGTCACCTGGACCAAAAGAACACCACGGACGAGAAGTAGTTCGTGGCAATCCGCCATTCTGTCAAGAACGAAGTCCTCCTTGTAGTTGCGTTCGTCGCCGTCGCCACACTGACCCATTCGGTCTGGATGGCCTGGATGGGCGCGTGGTTGGTACATACCGATCAGCCGTTTCATGCCGACGTAATCGTGTGCCTCGCCGGCGATCCGTACGGGCACCGCATTCTCAAAGCGGCGGAACTTGTCAAGAACGGTTTTGCGCCGAAAGTGCTGGTGAGCGGACCGCCGGGCTTCTACGATCTGCATGAATGTGATCTCGCCATCCCCTTCGCCGTCCGCCGCGGCTATCCCGCCGGATGGTTCATCGCGGCTCCTCATAACGCGCACTCCACCGAAGAAGAGGTCCGCGCCCTGTGGCCGGAATTGATCAAACTCCACACGCATCGCGTAATCGCGGTGACTTCGGATTATCACACGGCGCGCGCCCGGCGCCTGCTCACGGCCAATTGGCCCGGTATCGAAGTCCGCATGGTGGCGGCTCCCGACGACTTCTTTAGCGCCGATGGCTGGTGGCATAACCGCGAAGGCCGCAAGATCTTTCTTTTAGAATGGACTAAGACGCTAACCGGCTTCGCAGGGATGTAGACTCATGCGGGAATCGTTTCAAACCTTGTGGCCGTACATGCGGCGATACCGCCGCGGCCTGGCGCTAGGCGTCGGATCTCTCATCCTGAAGGATCTGGCCCACGCTGCCATTCCCCTCATGATCGGCGTCGCCATCGACGCGCTCACCGCGCGGCGGCCGTTTTCTGCGATTCTCCTTTTGGCACTCCTCCTCATCGCGCTGGCTGCCGTCCGCGGTATCTTCCAGTTCTGGATGCGGGTGATTCTCATCGGCATCTCGCGCGACATCGAGTACGATCTTCGCAACGATCTGTTTGCGCACCTGGTCTCGCTCTCAGCCGACTTCTACGCCCGCCAGCGTACCGGCGATATTATGGCGCGCGCCACCAACGATCTCAACGCCGTGCGCATGATGCTCGGCCCCGGCATCATGTATTGGGCCGAAACCAGCTTAACCTTCGTGCTCGCCATCTCCGTCATGGCTTACCGCGACTGGAGGCTCATGCTGCTGGCCGTCCTTCCCGCGCCTTTGGTGAGCGTCGCCGTCACGTTGTTCGGCCGCGCGATTCATGAACGATTCGAGGCTATCCAGGCAATGTTTTCCGACATCAGCAGCCGCGTGCAGGAAAATCTGTCTGGGGTTCGCATGGTCCGCGCCTTTGTGCAGGAGACAGCGGAGATGCGGCGCTTTGAAGCTTTGAACCTGGATTACATCCGCCAAAACCTCCGTCTGGTCCGCATCTCGGGCCTTTTTCAGCCATTGCTTGAAAGCCTCATCGGTGTGACCTTTTTGGTTGTCCTTTGGGCCGGCGGCTACCAGGTTTTGCATAGTCGCATTTCCCTCGGCGGCTTCGTTATGTTCAACACCTACATGGGCATGCTGGTCTGGCCTATGATCGCACTCGGCTGGGTGGTGAACCTGATGCAGCGCGGCACCGCCTCCATGAGCCGAATCAACCAGATCCGGCACGAGCAACCCACCATCGCCGCTCCCGCATCGCCAGTCCGCCTTTCACAGCTGCGTGGCGAAATCGAGTTTCGCGGCGCCGCACTGGAGTATCCCAGTGGCCGCGCCCTCAGCGATATTGATCTCGTGATCCCCGCCGGCCGGACGCTCGCCGTCGTAGGCCACACCGGAAGCGGCAAGAGCACGCTGGTCTCTCTCGTGCCTCGGTTAATGGATCCAACGGCCGGCGCGGTCTATCTGGATGGGATCAACTTGCGCGATTTGGATCCCGGCACGCTGCGCCGCGAGATCGGTTTCGTCCCGCAGGAAACATTTCTGTTCAGCGCTACCCTCGCGGAGAACATCGCCTTCGGGGTGGAGGACGCGACGGCTGCCGACGTCCGCCGCGCAGCCGAACTGGCGGGCCTAGCAGGCGATATTGAGGGCTTCCCTAACGGCTACGAGACAATGGTCGGTGAGCGCGGTATTACGCTCTCGGGTGGTCAGAAGCAGCGCACCGCCATCGCCCGCGCGTTGCTTCGCAATCCGCGGATCCTCATTCTCGACGACGCGCTCTCGAGTGTCGATACGCTCACCGAAGAACGCATCCTCACCGGTCTTGCGCAAGTCATGCGGGGCCGGACCGTTATCCTAATCTCCCACCGGGTCTCCACCGTGCGCCAGGCGGATGCCATCGTGGTGCTGGAGAAAGGGCGCATCGTCGAACTCGGATCCCACGCCGAGCTGGTCGCGACCGGCGGCTACTACGCAGACTTGTCGCAAAAGCAAATGCTCGAAGAAGAACTCGAAGCAATATAGACCCAACCTGCGGTCAAAACAAGATAGCGGGGAGCATTCAGAGTTCGCGGCACCGATCATACGTAGGCCATGCTCCGCACAAGGATGATACAGTGTCCATGCATGACTCCTCCGTGTGGGACCAAATTGTACCGGCTGCTGATTTTCCTGCCGATCCTGTCAATCGGTCTGCATGCCGCCGACTCCCCCGTCGCCGGTGCTCCCAAGTTTTCTTATGATGCGCGGGCGGAGGGCTGGCTGACCCCGGACGGCGCGTTCGACACGCCCGCCGCGATTACGCGATACACCACCGATCGTCAGACGCTGGAACGTTATTACGCGACACGACTGTCACACGAGCGCCGGCAGGCCATGGAAGATTTCACAACTACCTGGCTGAAGTTTCTGGATCAGCAGGTGCCCTTCGACTCGCTCGACGTCAACGGGCGCGTCGATTGGCTTCTTCTCCGCGCCAAATTGCAACAGGAACTGAGCGGATTCACGGTCGCGAAGACGCGTGAATCGGAAATGGCCCGACTGGTGCCGTTCGCCGATTCCATTCTGTCTCTGGATGACGACCTTCGGCGGTTCGCATTTATCGATGGCGCAGACGCAGCTACGCGGGTCTCGCATTTAGCGGATGATCTCGGGAAGCTGAGCGAGGAGATCACCGGCGGGAAGCTGACCGCTACCTCCACGGCCGGCCGCCGCGCCGCACGCTTCACAGAGAGCTTACGGGAAACACTCAAGCAGTGGCACGACTTTTACAACGGCTACGATCCCATTTTTACGTGGTGGATGGCGGAGCCATGGAAGCGGGCGGACGCCGCGCTGGGCGCTTATGCGTCGCTGCTCGATGAAAAAGTTGCGGGCGTCCGGCCGTCAGATAAAGATACGATCGTGGGCGATCCGGTAGGTCGTGAGGCGGTCATGGATGCGCTGGCAGCAGAGTTCATCCCTTATACACCGGAAGAACTGATAGCTATTGCCCGCAAGGAATTCGCGTGGTGCAAAGAGCAGATGCTCGCTTGCTCGCGCCAGTTGGGCTATGGAGACGATTGGCGGAAGGCTCTCGGTCACGTCAAGGATGATCACGTCAAACCGGGACAGCAGCCTGCACTCATCCGCGACCTGGCTTATGAAGCCATCGACTACGTACAGAAGCACGGCCTGATCACGATCCCGGACGCAGCCACGAACACCTGGCGCATGGAGATGATGTCGCCGGAGCGCCAGCGTATGAACCCGTTCTTTTTGGGCGGAGACACGATGATTGTCTCCTATCCTACCGACACCATGACGGAGGAACAAAAGCTCATGAGCATGCGGGGGAACAACATCCACTTTGCGCGGGCCACGGTGCTTCATGAGCTGATCCCCGGCCACTACCTGCAGGAGTATATGTCGGAGCGTTACCGGCCCTGGCGCGCGGCTTTCGAGACGCCGTTCTGGGAAGAAGGATGGGCGTTCTACTGGGAGATGCTGCTGTGGGATCTGGATTTCCCGCGTAATCCGGAGGATCGGATCGGAATGCTGTTCTGGCGGATGCACCGGGCCGCACGCGTGATTTTCTCGCTCAGCTTTCATCTGGGTCAGATGACGGCGCCGCAGGCCGTGGATTTCCTGGTGAACGAAGTGGGGCACGAGCCCGAAAATGCCGCCGGCGAAGTGCGCCGCTCGTTCGAAAGCAATGAATATGGTCCGCTTTACCAGTGCGCGTATCAGCTCGGTGCCTTGCAGTTCCGGGCGCTGCACGCGGAAATGGTGGACTCAGGGAAGATGACGAACCGCGGGTTCCACGATGCAATACTGAAGCTCAACTCCATTCCAGTAGAAATGGTTCGCGCCATCCTGACGAATCAGAAGCTACCAAAAGGCTTTCAGGCCCAATGGAGATTCTATGAAGAAGTGCCGCCAGGCAAACCTGTGGCAGCTTTGCCAGCCGCGAAAAAGTAAGCTATCTGGTTAACGTTATCCAAAATTACCCGGGAAAAGACCCGATTTATTTGTATAGCGCGCGCGTGAAAAACTCATAACAGACATAGATGAGCTGGTTGCGTTCACTTCTCGGTCACTCCTCGCAGGGAACGGCTTCGCCGGGCGCCACAGGCGAAGCCGGGCCTGGTGCGGACAATCGCTATCACCAACGAATCAGCAACGGTAGTCTGCGTTTCCGGCTCTCGTGGCAGGACGAGCGCGGCAAGACCAGAAGGAAGAACGCCAAGGTCATGGACATGAACGGCAGTGGCGCTCTCGTGCAGTGTGGCATTGCGATCGCGCCGGGCTCATTCGTATATCTCCAGAACCCGGACTTTGGAATGATGGGCAGCGCTTACGTGCGCCGTTGCGAGCCGCAACTGTTCTCCTACCAGATCGGCCTGCAGTTCGCTGCGCCTCTCACCCATCGCTTCTAAGCCGTCTGGATGTTAGCGGCGCGGTTGAGATCACGCGCTTGAATCTCCTGTTCGCGGATACGAAACTTTTGCACCTTCCCCGACACAGTCATAGGAAACGATTCCACAAAGCGGATGTGCTGCGGAATCTTGAAATGCGCAATGCGGCCGCGGCAGAATTCGCGGATCTCGTCTTCGCTAGCCGTCTCGTCGGCCTTCAGTTTGACCCACGCCAGCACCGTCTCACCGAGTCGCTCGTCGGGCAACCCCGTGATATAGACATCCGCGATTTTGGGATGACCGTGCAGGAACTCCTCGATTTCGCGCGGATAAATGTTCTCGCCGCCCCGGATAATGATTTCTTTAATCCGCCCGGCAAAGTGAAAGCAGCCGTCCGCACGCATGATGGCCAGATCGCCGGTATGCAGCCAGCCTTCGGAATCGATAGCGCGAGCCGTGGCCCCCGGTTCTTCATCGTAGCCCTTCATGACCATGTAACCGCGCGTGCACAATTCTCCCCGCTGGCCGGTCTCAACCACGGTACCGGTGTCTGGCACAACAATCTTGATCTCGGTTTCCGGCATAGCACGGCCTACTGTGGAGACGCGCGTTTCGATATCATCGCCGGGGCTCGACATGGTGACCACGGGTGAGCTTTCTGTTTGCCCGTACGCGATGGTCATCTGCGTACAGTGCATGTCAGTCACGACGCGGCGCATGACTTCGACCGGACACGGCGCGCCGGCCATGATTCCGGTGCGCAGCGAGCGGAGATCAAACTCGCGGAAACGCGGATGCTCGAGTTCCGCGATGAACATCGTGGGCACGCCATACAGAGCCGTGCACCGCTCCCTCTGAACCGCCTTGAGCGTAGCTAAGGCGTCGAACTGCGGTGCCGGAAGCACCAGCCCCATGCGGGAAACGATGCACACGAGCGTCGACATCACGCAACCGAAACAGTGGTAAAGAGGCACAGGGCAGCATAACCGGTCCCGCTCTGTGAACCCGAGTGTCCGGCTGATCAGATAGGCGTTGTTGAGAAGATTGCGATGCGTCAGCAGAACGCCCTTGGGAGTACCGGTCGTTCCCGAGGTGTACTGAATATTGACGACGTCGTCCGGACAGTCTTTGTGTGGTGGGGGATCAACGCCATTTTTCAGCATTCTCGACCAGTCATCCGTGCCGAGAAAGACCGTATTGGCCAGCGGCAAATCGTGACCATGACGAGCCTGCTGTAAGATCTCCCGGTAATCGGCCCGGGCGTCCCGTTCGTACAGGAAGATCGCTTTCATGCCAGACTTGCGCAATACGAAGCTCAGCTCATGGGATCGGTTCGCCGGATTTACGTTGACGAGCACGGCGCCAATTCGTGTCGTAGCCACCTGCAGTAAAATCCACTCGGCGCAGGTAGCGGCCCACATGCCGACGCGGTCGCCCGGCCGGATGCCCAAGCCCCAGAGGCCCCGCGCGGTCCGCTCCACTTCACGCTGTAGATCGCAAT
>JASHOO010000541.1 GCA_030041035.1 Bryobacteraceae bacterium
GCTACCGCCGGCCGGGCCGGGTGCTCGAGTGCTCCATAATCGGCTTCCTGCTGGTGATCGCAGCGATCTTCGCCGGCCAGTGGGTTGCCCAATCGTCCACCTGGGCGCCGGTATTTACCCTTTCCGCTGCGACCCTGGCTATCTCCATCATCATTTACGGATTTTTCGCCAGCGCGCTGCCGGTCTGGCTGCTGCTGGCGCCTCGAGATTACCTCAGCACTTTCGTTAAGCTCGGCGTCATCTTTTTGTTGGCGGTAGGAATCATCTTGGTGCGGCCCGAGCTGGAGCTGCCCGCATTCACCCGTTTCACCGACGGCACGGGTCCCATCTTCGCCGGCAAGATCTTTCCCTTCTGCTTCATTACCATCGCCTGCGGCGCCATTTCCGGATTCCATTCGCTCATCTCCTCGGGCACCACACCCAAGATGATCGCCAAAGAGCAGCACGCCTGGCCCGTGGGATACGGTTCGATGCTGCTCGAGAGCTTTGTCGCGGTCATGGCGATGATCGCCGCGTGCGTCATGCATCCGGGCGTCTACTTCGCCGTCAATTCCCCGGCCGGCATTGTGGGTGCGACGCCCGCGGCCGCGGTCGCGACCATCAGCTCCTGGGGCTTCCCGGTGAGCGTCGCTGAGATGCAATCGCTCGCGCACAGCGTCGGAGAAGGCACGCTGTTCTACCGCACCGGCGGCGCGCCTTCGCTGGCGCTCGGAATGGCGCACATTTTCGCGCGCTCCGGCGGCGGCCAACTCGTGATCGGTTTCTGGTATCACTTCGCCATCATGTTTGAGGCGCTGTTCATTCTGACGATTATCGACGCCGGCACGCGCGTAGGGCGCTTCATGCTGCAGGATCTGTTAGGTCATGTGCATCCCGCGCTGGGCCGCACCAGTTGGATGCCCGGTGTGGTCGCTACTTCGTGCGCCGTCGTGCTCGGCTGGGGCTATTTCCTGTATCAGGGAGTGCGCGATCCGCTGGGCGGCATCAACTCGCTCTGGCCGTTGTTCGGCATTGCCAATCAATTGTTGGCCACCATCGCGCTCTGCGTCGCCACCACCATTCTGATCAAGATGCACCGCACCCGCTATCTGTGGATCACCGCTCTGCCGCTCGCATGGCTGGTGACGGTGACCTTCACGGCTGCCTGGCAGAAAATTTTCTCCTCCGCCCCGCGCATCGGCTTTCTGGCGCAAGCGGCTCAGCTCGAAGCAGCCCTGCGTTCCGGCGCCGTTGCGAGCGCCGGAATTGGCGCGACCCGGACATTGATATTCAACGCCAGGCTGGATGCCGTGATCTGCGCGGCATTCCTGGTGCTGGTCGCGGTGGTGCTGCTCGACTCGGTACGCGTCTGGGCGGGTATCCTTCGCGGCACTCGCGAATCGCGGACCCTCGAGTCACCCTTTGTGCTTTCGCGCCTCCAGGGGGAGGAAGCATGAAATCGTTGCGGGCCCTCGGCGCTTCAATCCTCGCTCTGCTGCGCGAGCTGGCGGATGAAAATGCCTATCGCCGCTACCTGGATACGTACGGGTTGGCACATTCTCCGCAAGCCTGGCGCGCTTTCTCGGATGAGCGGGCCAAGATGAGATATTCTAGAGCCAAATGTTGTTGACAGCGTGCGCGAATACGAAGGAGGACAGATGAAGAAACGCTTTTTGTTGTTGATCCCGATTCTGGGAGCTCTCATCATTCCGGTGCCGGCACCGGCGCAGGAGCCGTTTGGCGAAATCGCCGCGGAACCGAATCCTTGCCGGATTCGCCCTGGCGAGGACATGTGCGAAGTGCACCTGATCTGGCACACGCGAAATGTCGCCCGTGCCAAGGTATTCGTGAGATCGGAAGGTCGCCATGCCGCGGAGGAAAAAGAATTTGGCAATGCGGTCGCTTGCGAATCGAACCGCTGCCGTGCGCCCTGGATCCACGGCGAAACGCGGTACACCTTCAAGTTGTTCGACTTCACCCGCGGAGACCGCGGCCGTGAACTGGCCTCGGTGACGGTGACCGCGGAACGGGTACCGTAAGCCCTATTCTTTTTGCGAGATGATGACCTGTTGCGGCGTGGGCGGAAGCGGGTGCAGTTCGCTCCGGCTGAACCCGCTGTTGCGGAACATGCGCTCGTACTCGGAAAAAGTGTAGGCATCGCCGCTTTCCGTGGTGCCCAGCATGATCATGCTGAATGCTGCGGTCACGGGCGGCGACACCCGATCTTCGTTGGGAACGAATTCGAAGGTGACGGCGCGTCCGCCCGGCTTGAGCGCCGCCGCGACTTTCCGCAGCAGCGTTTCGCAGGTCGCCGGATCGAAATGGTGGAGAAAGTTCGTCAGCAGCACGATATCGTATCCCTCGCCAAATTCGACCTCGAAAGCGCTTCCCGGTAGGACCTGATAGCGCGAGGCAATTCCCGCGCTCACCGCGTGCTCGCGCGCCACCTCCAATACCCGCGGCCAGTCGACCGCGACAATAGCCGCGTTGGGGTTCTGCCGGGCAATGGCAATGCCGAACAGCCCGTGTCCGGCGGCGATGTCCAGCACCTTCCACGGCTCAGCGCTCGACGCCCCCGCCAGTTTCGCGATCGCCTCGGCGGGCATGGCCATCATGGGCGCCATGGAACGCGCAAACTCCACCCAAACTGGATGGTCCGGGTCCATGGTGCCGTGCGGACTAAAGACTTCGCCGCCCTTGCGCACGATCGCTGCCACGTCCTTGTAAGCGTCCATCAGCGTCGGAGAAGCCAGAAAGCGTTCGGCGGTGCCGAGGTATGCGGGCGAGCGTCGATCGAGGAACAAGCCGGTGTCCGGAGTCAGCCGGTAGTTCGTTCCCTCCTTGGTCAGAAACCCGATGATCACCAGGTAATCACACAGGATCCGCATGCCGCGCTCCGAGGTGTGGCAGCG
>JASHOO010000542.1 GCA_030041035.1 Bryobacteraceae bacterium
GGGTTTTCTTTCAGGGTAGGACAGGCACTCCCGTCTGTCTATCCGCTGGGCAGGCGGAAGCGAGGAATGACTCCTCGGTCTTGACGATGCGCGCGAAGGCCATCTCGGGCTCATGCGCGAATCCGCATATCCAGCCGCCCTCAGCCGCTTTCTCCAGCCAGCGGCTCTTGGTATCGATCGCCTGGAGCGGAAAGAGATCAAAAGCGGCAATCCACGAGGGCGTGACGTGCGCCGCCGTAGGAACCAGATCCGAGAAGAAGCAGAACGTTTGCCCGCTCGAGGTGGCCGTCACCACCGTCATGTCGCGGTTGTGCCCGGGTGCCAGCTTCATTTCGATTCCCGGCGCAATTTCGAAATCGGCATCCAGCAGTTGCATCTGCCGGCTCTCCACCAGCGGATCGTAGTTCGCGTCGATGTAGCTGATTCGGTCGCGGACATGCCGCTCGTGGGCGTGCTCCCATTCGCCGCGCCGGGTGTAATACCGTGCGCGCGGAAATGCGGGCCGCGCTCGGCCGCTCGTGAGAACCGTGTTGCCGCCGCAGTGGTCGAAGTGCAGGTGCGTATTGATGACGATGTCGATGGATTCAGGATCGATTCCCTGCCCTGCCACAATCTCCGGCAGCGCAAGCGCTGCCGCCAGCTTCATGCGCTCGCGCGCTTTGGCATCGGGTTTATCGCCGGCGCCGGTTTCGACAAGAATTGTGTGCTCACCCGTCCGGATCACGTAACAGTTGAAGCCCAGACGCACACGATTCGCCTCATCCGCTTCGAACCGCCTGCTCCAGAGGGTTTTCGGGACGACGCCGAACATGGCCCCGCCGTCCCACCAGTAGAATCCCGCGCGGACCAGAGTGATTTCGAAATCACCCACTACCACGCGGGCCGTCATTTCCAGGATTCGGGCAACGGGCTTTCAGCCGCGCACCAGCCGGCGGCCGCGCTCGAACAGGTCCGCCGCGTCATCCGCAATCTGCTTGCCCTTATCGTAGATTTCCCGGCCCTTCTCGTACACTTCTTTGCTGGTTTCTGCCAGCACTTCCTTGCCTTCCCCCGTCTTCCTGTTGATGAACTCCCGCGTCTCTTTCCCCGACTTGGGAGCATACAGCAGCGCTACCGCGCTGCCCAGGACCGCACCGGCCAAAAACCAGCCGAGCTTCCCGCCTTCTTCTTTTTCTGCCATCGAGTACCCTCCAAACCAACTTAGGATGTCCCTTCCATTTTACTGTAAGAGCCGTTGCGATATGCTAAAAATTGATAGGCCGAGCGCCCTTGACTCGACTGTTACCTGTCGATAACAGGGGGATATGATGACGCAGAACACCGAGACCTTCGAACTTGACCCCTCGCACGATTTGGATATGGTGACACTGTTCAGCTCGATGAATCACGACGCCGAGATGGAGGCCAACGCCATCCACGGCCTCCTCGAAGCTAACGATATACCGTCCATCGTGGTGGGAACACAGGCCATTCCAACGTTCGAATTCCAGGTGCAGGTGCCGAGAGCGCAGCTCGAACAAGCCGAGCGCGTGCTGGCGGATGCGCAGGAAGCTGGCCCGGCAGCGGCCCTGGAAGGCGAGCAGGCGGGCGAAGAGTCCGGCAGCTAAAGCCCCGGAACCTCGGTCGCCACATCGAAGCGGTGACCGTCCGTGCGGATGGTAATGGCGCCCATCTGGTCTGTGCGCAGCACATCGATATTGGCCTGCCGCAATCGTTCCACCACCTCCGCGTTGGGATGCCCGTAGAGATTCGCAAAGCCCGCCGAGATCACGGCGAAGGCAGGGTGCACGGCTTCCAGAAACGGCTCCGTTGTCGAAGTCTTGCTTCCGTGATGGGCCACCTTCAGAACGTCCGCGTGATGCACCAGGTTCGCCGCCAGCATTTCGGATTCGATGGGCCGCTCGACATCTCCGCTGAGGATCAGCGAACGCTCCCGGTAGGCGAGCCGCAGCACCAGTGAATCGTTATTGCGCGCCATGCCGGCCGGGACGTAATCCGGAAACGGCGCCAGCACCTCGAACCTGGCGCCGCCGTAATCGAACTCGCGTCCTTGCGTCTGGTGAACGATTCGCACGCCGAGCCGTTCCGCCTTCCGGCGCAGATTGACCCACTCGGGACTTTCTTCCGGCGTGGCGCCGGTCCAAAGCTCCCGGACGTGAAAATTCTCCAAAACCGCCGGCAGCCCTCCGATATGGTCTTCGTGCGCGTGCGAAAGCGCCACCACATCGAGCTTCCGGATGGAGCGGCTCCACAGGTACGGCGAGACCACGTCTTCGCCAATGTTGATGGTGGTTCTGGCGCGTTTGCCGAAACTGGCGATGCCGCCGCCATCCACCAGCATCAGCTTGCCCGCCGGCAAAGCCAGAAAAATGCTGTCGCCCTGGCCGACGTCGATCGCCGTCATCTCGAGCGAGCGCGGCGTGACTTCCGGCGGAAACGGATGCCAGATCATGAGCGCCAGCAGTGCGGCCAGCGCGCCGATCGATGCCATCCGCCATATGCGCCATCGGCTGCCCGACCGCGCGAGCAGCGAAACCGCCACCAGCGCGGCCACAATGCTCACCGCCAGCCAGACCGGCGGTCCCGGAATCCGCCAGTTGGGCTCCCAATTGGCGTGCCATCGAGCCGCCGATTGCGAAGCCGCCAGCAGCCAGCCCGCGATCTTCGCCGGCACCGCCCACCCCGTGAACACGGCGATGAAGCCCACCGGAATCGCCAGTCCTACGAGCGGCACAATCACGGCATTCGCGGAAAGCCCCGAGAACGAAACCCGGTGAAAGTAGATGGCCATGGGCAGCGCCAGTCCGATCTGAATCATGGCCGAAGTCAGCGTCAGCTCATAGAAGAACAGCACGACGCGCGCTGGAACGGCGACAGCCGCCAGGCAGATCCGTTCCGGCAATTTCGTCCAGAGCTGTAGCGTCTCGGCCAGCAGGCGCAGCTCCACGCGAAACTGCGCGGCCCGCGGCTCCATGTGGAGATCGCGATCCTTCTCGGCCAGGCCCCGGATGCCATACATCAGCGGCGCCGACGTGCGCTCCAGCAGCGGCACGGCCAATGCCGCGATGAACGCCACCGCGCCGAAGGAAAGCTGAAAGCTGGCATCGAACATCTGCTCCGGATCGAGCACCAGAAACGCGATGGCAATCGCCGCCAGCAGATTCATAGCGCGGCGTCGCCGGAAAAACAGGCCCGCGATCATGAATAGCGTGAAACCGGAAGCCGAGCGGACGGCCGGCGCCTGAAAGCCGGTCACCAGCGCGTAGATCCAGATCACCAGCACCGTCACCACGTTTGCTGCGCCACGCGGCAAAAACACCAGCCGCAGCAGAAAATACAAAAACGCCGCCAGCACCGCCACGTGCCCGCCGGAAATCACCAGCGCATGGAACGTTCCCGTGGAGCGGAACTGCTCCGTCCAGGCCTTGTCGAGCTTGGCCGAATCGCCGATCAGAATCTGCTGCATCATGCCGGTCTCATACAAACTGCCGGAGTAAAGCTGCTCCACGCGGTCGAGCGCCGCCGTGCGCAGCCGGAAAATCGCGCTGCGGAAAATTGACCCGCAACTCCCGGGCAGAATGTGAATCGGCTCCGAGGCGCGCGCCGACCCTGTCCAGTAGATGCCCTGCCGCGCCAGGTAATGCGCGTAATCGAACGAGCCGGGATTGTTGAAGTTGTGCGTGGGCCGCACCTTGGCATCCAGCTCGACGCGCTGGCCGTAGTGCAGCACCGGCGGCGGCTCGCCTTCGCGCACGTACAGGCTCACGCGCACGCGCGCACCCGGCTCCAGTTCCAGCGTGAATTGATCGCGATCCGGTGAAATGGCCGAAGGCTCTACCACGCAGCCGGTCAAAATCGAGATTTCCGAAGGCCCCGTATTCAGCTCCGGCCGCGGCGGCAGCCGGTGCGCCATCTCGACCCGCACTCCGCCAGCAACCAGCGCCAAGAGACAACAGGTCACCGCCAGCATGCGCAGCCGCCGCCACACACAGACCAGCGCCAGGATGCCGAACGCCGCAATCAGCCCCACCGGCTCGTTGGCGTTAAACGGCACCAGCCGCGACAGCAGAATCCCGCCCGCAATCGCGACTAGAGGCAGTATGAGAGGATCTCGCAAGTAAGAGAGTGGAGCGGACAGCCCCGCTCTCTCGGAAAGCCCGCGTCAGCTCCGCGTTTCTACGGCCTCCCGCCGCTCTGCTGCGCCTTCCCGTGCTCCTGCGACGCCGCAATAATTTCATCCGCCACGGCATGCGGCGAATCGATATTGTGCAGCATCAGCCGGCTCGCTTCCCCCGAAGTTTCGATCGAAATGTTGCCCACGCCCAGCATGCGCTGCGCCAGCGACTGGTCCACGCGCACATCCTGCACCTTGGAAAGCTGAATGTTGCGCGTGGTCTTCCCCAGCAGCCCCAGGTCGTAACGCAGCTTGTCGCCGCTGATCGTCGCCTTCACCGCCTGGCGCCGGATGTGCCGCCGGATGGGCACCATCAGCGCAATCACCGCAATCGCCGGCAGCCACCGCGGGTATTTTTCAGGATCGGCGTACTCCGCATAAGCGGCTACCGCTGCAATGATCACGATCACCGCCAGGACGTAGCCTGCCTTGATCAGTTTCATGCTGGGACGGATCACTCGATCGGCCATCGCTCCACTCCACCGGCTCTATCTGTTGCCGTGGCACCATTATAGCGGCCATGGGTCGCCTTCCAGGCGCCCCAACCTTCGCCCGACCTCGCGCCGCGCCCTCCCATCCACCGAAAAAATGGCTTGCGCCTGCCCCACGTTCCTGGTTATAGTCAGAGGAACGGAGGTTTACCTCCGCTTCCTACTATGCGAACCAACGCGAACAGCACGTTGAGGATCCGATTCCGGGTCGGCCCACGCGCTGCTCTTGCGTTCCCGGTCGCAGGCTTCGAACTCGGCTTGCCGGACACCTTCCGGCGTTAACCTCTCGCCGAGCCGCAGCCTAAACTTCCAGCTTTCGTAACTGCTCTCGCGAGCATGGCTTGCCCAGGAGGGCTTGTTTATGGCCACCACAACCGTCATCACCCCACCCCGTCCCCCCACCGTTTGGCAATCGCTGCTGGAGGCGATTCGCGGCACGCACCAGGACTTCACCCAGGGCTCCATCAGCCGCGCCGTCTTCCTGCTGGCCACCCCCATGGTGCTCGAAATGTTGATGGAATCCCTGTTCGCCATCGTCGACGTGTTCTGGGTCACGCGCCTCGGAGCAGATGCCGTCGCCACCGTCGGCTTGACGGAGTCGATCCTCGTCCTCGTCTTCTCGGTAGCCCTGGGCATCAGCATGTCCACCACCGCCATGGTGGCACGGCGCATCGGCGAAAAGGATTCCCGCGGCGCCGCCACCGCCGCGGGGCAAGCCATTCTGCTGGGTGTCGCATTGGCAATTTTGATGGGCGCGCCCGGTTCTTGGTTCGCCCCGCGCCTGCTCGAATGGATGGGCGCTCCCGCCGGCCTGGTGGCCACCGGACACCGCTATACCTCGATTGCCCTCGGCGGCTCCGTCAGCGTGATGCTGCTGTTCCTCAACAACGCCATCTTTCGCGGCGCCGGCGATGCTTCCATCGCCATGCGCGTCCTCTGGGTGTCGAACCTGATCAACCTCACCCTCGACCCCTGCCTGATCTTCGGCCTGGGCCCGTTTCCCCGGCTCGGCGTAACCGGCGCCGCCGTATCCACGCTGACCGGCCGCTCGCTCGGCGTGCTCTACCAACTCTGGATCCTCACACGCGGCCACAGCCGCATCGTGATCCGCCGGCCTGATTTCCGCCTCGCGCCGCGCGTGATCGGCTCTCTCATCCGCGTCTCCAGCACCGGTGTGGCGCAATTTGCCGTGGCCCATACCAGTTGGATCGCGCTGGTGCGCATCATCAGTTCCTTCGGCAGCACTGCCGTTGCCGGTTACACCATCGGCATCCGCATCTTCATCTTCGCCATCCTTCCCTCGTGGGGATTGAGCGGAGCCGCCGCCACCATGATGGGCCAGAACCTGGGTGCCCGCAAACCCGAGCGGGCCGAGCGCGCCGTCTACCTGACCGCCTTCTACAACATGCTGTTCCTCGCGCTCGTGGCCGCGGTCTTCATCACCGTGCCGGAGCGGATCGTGCGCCTGTTCACCGACGACCCGGCCGTCATGCCCTTCGCCGTGAGTTGCCTGCGCATCATCGCCTACGGCAATCTGTCCTATGCGTGGGGCATGGTGATGGTGCAGGCGTTCAACGGCGCTGGTGATACCATCACGCCGACCATCATCAACATGATCGGCTTCTGGCTTGTCGAGATTCCGCTCGCCTGGGCGCTGGCCTTCCCCGCCCGCATGCAGGTCCGCGGCGTCTTCACCGCCGTCCCCATTGCCGAGTTTTTCATCACCGTCATGGGGCTCACGGTTTTTCTGCGCGGCCGCTGGAAGAAGATCCGCATCTAGCGCGAATCGGCCGACGCCAGGTCCCGCCCGCCGCGCGCCCGGATTCGTTCGGCGATGCTCTGGTATCCACCCTCGATCGCCGTGTGCAGCGGGCTCGCGCCGCGATTGTTGCAGATGTTCGCGTCAGCTCCGCGCTCGATCAGCAGCGCCACCACATCGTCGCGTCCCAACGAAGCCGCCGCATAAAGCGCCGTTGTCCCCGATTCGGTCTCGCGCGCATTGATATCCGCCCCGTGGTCCAGCAGAATTTGAGCCGTCGTCGCTTTCCCGCTCAGCGCCGCATCATGCAGCGGCGTTGCGCCCGACGCGTTGCGCATGTCCACGTTCGCTCCATGCGCTAGCAGCAGCGTCACCATCCCGTCGAATCCTTTGAGCGCGGCATCGTGCAGCGGCGTCGACCCCGATTCCAGCCGCACGTTGACATCTGCGCCCTTGCCGAGCAGCGTCTCCAGCACGTCCTCCCGCCCTCTGAGCACCGCCTGTCCGAGCATTTCGTTCGGCACCTTCGCGCCCGCGTCCACCAGCAGCTCGGCCATGTTTCGGTTGCCTCGAGCCACAGCGATCATGAGCGGTGTCACGCCCCGCTCGTCCTGTGCATTGGGATCCGCGCCGCTTTCGAGAAGCAGCCGCGCCAAATCCGGCGAGGCGTATCGCACCGCCATGTGCAGCGCGCTTCCCTCGCCGGGAGAAGACGCCCGCACATCGGCGCCGCGCTCAATCAGCAGTTTGGCCAGCGGCAAACTCCTCTTCATGACCGCGAAATCGAGCGGCGTCAGGCCGGCCTTCGCCGTGCGTGCGTTGATGTCCGCCTTGTGGTCTAGAAGCAGCGCCGCGATATCCGCACGGTTATTCAGCACAGCATAATGGAGCGGCGTTTCGCTCAGGCTGAGGATATTCGCATCCGCCCCGGAATCGAGCAGCAGCAGCACCAGATCCGCGCGGTTGTTCATCACACCCCAACGCAGCGGGGTCGAGAGAAAATTGTCCTCGTAATTCGGGTCCGCGCCCGCCGCCAGAAACGCCCGCGCAGCCGCATAATCGCCATGCTTGACCGCCCAGTTCAGCCCTCCCGCATGTGCCAGTAAAACCAGTATCAGAACGGCCATCGCGCCAATCCCGCGGTTCTTACCAAACTTTTACGACTTTACAACAACTCCCCAAGTGCTGCTCCGTAACATCGAAATGAAAGGTTGGTTCACATCAATGGATACGATACAGATCACGCCCAATAGGCCGCCGTGCTACCAGGATGCGCATCTGGAAGTTGATTTCAGCCGCGGCACGGCCGCGCTCGATGCCCACCGCATCGTGCTCACCCGCAAGGAATACGAGCTGCTCTCGCTGCTGGTGGAAAATGCCGGCGCGGTCATACCTCGCGAAATGCTGCTCATGCGCGTCTGGGGCTACAGCAATCAGATCCGCACCCGCACCCTCGATGTCCACATCCGCCGCTTGCGCGGCAAACTCGGCGCCTACAGCCGCGAATATATCGAAACCATCTTCGGCATCGGCTACCGTTTTCAGCCGTTGCACGCGTCGCTGGCCCTCACCGCCTGACCCTGCGATGGATGGCGCTGGGCAACCGCCAGCGCACTGTCCACCACCTTGCGCCGCAGCTCGTGCGGTTCCACAAGCTCCGCCTCACCGCCCAGGCTGAGCGCGAACTGCACCGCTTCTTCCTCGATGTCGAAGCGCAATCGCACGCGCACGCAATCGCCTTCCGCAACCTCCTGTTCCAGCCGCCATCCGCGATACTTG
Organism: Bryobacteraceae bacterium; assembly: GCA_030041035.1. Lineage (GTDB taxonomy): Bacteria > Acidobacteriota > Terriglobia > Bryobacterales > Bryobacteraceae > QHXW01. The sequence continues at coordinate 8,204 of JASHOO010000542.1, forward strand.
ACCCAGCGCATGGCCGCCGGACTCACCAGGAAGGTCGCGTAGAATCGCGGCAGCTTCTCGCGAAACTCGACCGCCGAGCGCTCCCAGTAAGTCGCCAGATCGAACTCCGCCGGCCGCGCGCTCGCCTGTTCCAGAATGGCGGCATCGGATATCCGCGACACCCGGTACGTGCGCGCTTCTCCATCTACCTGACCCACCAGGTACCACCCGCTCCCCTTGGCCACCAGGCCCAGAGGATCAGCCACGCGCTCGGTCGGTTCGCAGCCCATGCGGCGGTAACAGAACCGTACCTGCCGCTCCCGCCAAAGCGCATCCAGCAGCACGGGTAGACAAGCGATGGATTCCGCCGGGTCGCGCCAGCCGCTCGAATCGATCAGGATTCGCTCGCGCGCAAACTCCGCTTGCTGCCGCGAACTCGCCGGAAGCGACGCCTGCAATTTGATGAACGCCGCTTCCGCCTGCTGCTTCAATCCCAGGTCCGCCATCACCCGCGCTGGTCTTGCCAGAAACAGCGACTGGATCTCCGCCGCACTCAGCCCCGTGAGCTTCGTCTGATACTCTTCGAGCAGACTCCACCCGCCGCCCGCGCCGCGCTCCGCCACCACCGGCACCCCGGAGCCGCTCAGCGCCTCCATGTCCCG
>JASHOO010000543.1 GCA_030041035.1 Bryobacteraceae bacterium
TTCGGCGAAAACCGCAGCTTCGATCATGTTTTTGGAACGTATGTCCCCAAGGCGGGCCAGACAGTATGGAACCTCCTTTCCCAGGGAATCGTGAACGCGGATGGCACACCGGGCCCAAATTATTTCAAAGCCCATCAGAATCAAGCGTCGGACACCGAGCTCTACACCATTAACCCGACCATCGTGGGCCTCTACTCGCCCCTTCCAGATGCGCTTGCCGGGGGCGACGAATCCTGCAGCGATACTTCCGGCGAACCGTTTTGTACATCGGCGGTGGCGCTATCATACGAGCCGAACATGGATCCCGTCTTCCAGCCGTATCTGATCACCGGCGCGACGGGTTTGGTCAAGAAGACTCCGGATACCCGCATCACGGACTATTCCACCCTCTCCCCAGGCCCATTCCAGCTAACTAACGCTCTGCCCCCCGCGACCGGATCGCCTAACGGATCGACGCAGCTCACCTACGACAGCTACGCGGCGAGTCCCGTGCATCGTTTTTATCAGATGTGGCAGCAAACCGACTGCGGCGTCGAGGGGAACAATTTCTTTGGGTTTATGATTGGGCCTCGGAACGCGTGCGCCAGCGATCTGTTTCCGTGGGTAGAAGTCACCATCGGCACGGGTTCGAACGGAAGTGCGCAGCTGCCAATCTGCAACCCCAACGACATCACGACACCCTGCTTCAGCTTGAACTACCTGCCCGGCGCAACGACCACCGGCGAGGGTTCAGCTTCGATGGGATTCTATAACGCGCAATTCGGTGACAATCCCTATCTGACACAGTTAGCTAACCAATATACGCTGCTCGACAATATGCATCAGAGCATTATGGGCGGCACGGGCGCGAACCACATCGCCCTAGGCTATGCCGATGCGATGTGGTACAACGGAAGCCTCCTGGCGAGTCTGGTCCCGCCGCCGATCTCGTTCCCGACCCCCACTGTTTTGTCTCCTACCAACACGCCCAATTCCAACCAAATCGAAAATCCCAATCCGGAGCCTGGCACGAACAACTGGTATGCGCAGGACGGGTACAGTGGCGGCAGCTACACCGAATGCTCGGACCGGACGCAGCCTGGAGTCGCTACCATCGCGAACTACCTGCAATGGATGCATATTAGTCCCCACTGCGACGACGGCCATTACTACCTGCTGAACAATTACAATCCGGCTTACAATGGCGACGGCACCTCGGCGGTGGCACTAAGCCAGTTCACGATTCCGCCCACCGCTCAGCCGCACATCGGTGATGTGCTGGGGAAAGCAGGCCTCACCTATTACTTCTTCGGCGAGGACTGGAACATCTACGCCGGCATCCTTCCCGGAACAATCCCCGACTACTCCGGCCAGAATCCCCGGGACGCCTATTGCAACATTTGTAATGTGTTCCAGTATGCGCAAGACATTATGACCAATCCGGCTGAGAGAGCCGCGCACATCGCGGATATGACCGGACCCAACGGTTTCTACACGCAGCTCGCCGCGGGCAACCTGCCTAACGTCTCAATCATTCAGCCGAGCGGCTTCACGGATGGCCATCCTGCAACTTCCAAGCTCACTCTGTGGGCAGGCTTCGTGAAGAATATCATCGAATCGGTGGAGGCGGTGCCCGCAGTTTGGCAGAGTACCGCCATTATCCTCATTTTCGACGAGGGCGGCGGTTACTACGATTCCGGGTATATCCAGCCTATAGACTTTTTCGGCGATGGCACGCGTATGCCGAGCTTGATCGTATCTCCGTATACGCAAGGTGGAAAGGTTTATCACGGCTATGCGGATCATGTCTCGATCGACAAGTTCATCGAAAGGAACTGGAATTTGCCGACCATCTCGGAACGCAGCCGTGACCGTCTGCCAAATCCGATTACCATACCCGGTAATCCGTATGTGCCGGTTAACGGCCCGGCTTTAGATGATTTATTCGGCGCCTTCACGTTTAATCAGTTCCAACAGTTTGCCCTTGACGTCCCAAGAGCGGCGGCAATTCAGTAGAGTTTAGTAAGGGCTGTAGCGAAGGCCGGTCGGCGCGTAGAGCACCGGCCGGTTTTTCTTACTTAGGTCAACATGAATACCAACCAGGTATGACTCAGGGCAAATGGGTGAAAGCGATTGTCCTTTCGGTAGTAGCCACGGCTGCTTGCTTCGTCGTCGGTGCGCAGGCAAGTCCCAGCGATGTAGGTCCCGGCAATCATGCTCCGGCGCTTAAGACCGCGAAAATCGGAGGCAAGTGGCAGATCGCCTGGGACGTGCGGCTGGGAACCGTCCGGGCGATTTTGGTACTGAAACAGAACGCCACGAAGGTGACCGGCATGTTTCAGCAGTATGGACGTGAATACCCGATTTCGGGAAGCATTCAAGGCCATGACATTATTTTCGTAGTACCTTTCACGGGCCCACCGCCGTACACCATCGAGTTTAGAGGGACGGTCGACGCTGATAGCGATTCGATCAGCGGTACATCTCGATTGGCCGACGGCGGGCAAGCTTTTTTAGGACACGCCGGGGAAGTGGATGAGCCGCAGCGGCCCTGGACCGCGATCAAGGGACTGAAGCGACAGCTTAACACTCCCGGCAAGCCCCCTGAGGACGATGACGACGACGACCGCCGGCGATGATGCCGAGTGGCAACCCAAGGAGAACAACAAAAATGCTGGCGTTCAGACACAGTGCCGCACACACGGCGTTACCCCTCGCAGTCGTCTGGACAGGCAGCGTACTACTTATGGCCCAGAACGTGGTTCTCACCGGAGCATTAAGCGGGCGAATTACAGATCAAAGTGGGGCCGTGGTACCCAACGCGTCGGTCGTGGTGCAGAACCTCCAGACTGGGGTGAAACGATCGGCGGAGACCAACGATAGCGGACTCTACCGGTTTGCCGTCCTTACGCCGGGATCATATTCCATCACGGCAAGTCTCAAAGGTTTTCGTGACGTCCAGGGCCTGGTTCAAGTGCTAGTAGGAAACACCACGTTGCAGGACATCAACCTGCAACTGGGAGCGGCCAAAGACCAGGTCAGGGTCACTGGCACGGGGCCGCTGCTGCGGCCTACAGAGTCGTCATCCAGCACGGTGATCGATCGGTCGCTCATCGAGGAATTGCCGCTTAACGGACGAAAATACACCGACTTTATGACGCTGACTCCAAATACCAGCTATGACGGCGACACCGGACTGGTTAGCATTGCGGGTCAACAGGGCGGAGAAGACTCCGGATACGCCAACGGCAATGGTTCCACCTCTTTCAACGTCGACGGAAGCAATGCCACCAATAACTACTTCTCCGATATCGTCGGCCGCAATCGCATCCCTTACCTGTTTGGCGAAGATTCGATCCAGGAGTTTCAAGTCTCGGTGAGTCCCTACTCGGCGGTCTATGGCGGGGCAGCGGGTTTCGTCAATGCCGTGACTCGATCGGGAAGCAACGCTTTCCATGGCAGCGCGTTCTATTACAACCGCAACTCAGCCTTTGAGGCTAACGACGCCCTCGACAAAGCTGCCGGAAACCCGAAGCCGCAAGATGATTTGCAGCAATTCGGCGCCGGGGTAGGCGGGCCGATTGTCCGGAATCGTTTGTGGTTTTTCGCAGATTATGAGCAGCAACTGCGGAACAATCCGATTTCCGTCATCAACTCGGCATTGGCGACGACGCCGGCCACCTTGCCGGATTTCTTGACTGCGAATTTCGGGATTCCCGCGGGAACGATACTGCCTCCGCCGAACGGACCCTTGCCCGTACCAGGGGCCGACACCGCGCCTGATCCGACAAATCCCGTCTACCTGCAGCAGGTTTCGAACGTGGTGAACGCGTTGAACTCCAATCTCGGCACCAAAGCAAGAAAGGGCAACGATTGGGTGATTACTCCCAGGGTAGACTATCAGGCCAGTTCCCGCGATAGCCTGTTCCTCAGCCTCAATGCGAACCGCTTCAACTCTCCAGGAGGCGTCATCCTTGACCCAACGGTGGCCAATTATGGGATGCAAACGCTGGCCAACGCCTACGTCCATACCTTCCAGGCCACCCTGGGATGGACGCACACCTTCCTCCCCAACCTGCTGAACGAATTTCACGCGGGCACCTCGCTGGATAACGAAATCGCGACTCCCACCGGTTTGGCTCCGAACACGCCGACCATCGTATTGGATAGTCCCGCCCCTTTTATTCTCGGCAACAATGCGTTTTCTATCGGGAAAGTTTTCGAAAGACAATACTCTCTGGCTGACCGTATCGACTACGTGATTGGCAAGCACACATTGCAGTTCGGTTTCGATTATGACCGCACCTGGGATGCGGACACCGATGATGGCGGCGCGGATCCGAATGAAGCGATCGATTTCGGGTCGCCGCTCGGATTGTATGAATTTCCGAATCTGGAAGCCTTTGCGCTCGGGGAGTACATCAATTTCAGCCAGGCC
>JASHOO010000064.1 GCA_030041035.1 Bryobacteraceae bacterium
AGTGATCGAGAATCTGATCCACGCTGGGCGCGTTTCCGCCCTGTTGCGCTGCGAACAGCGTCCAGGCCGGGCACAACCATAGCAGAGTGCAGCAAGCTTTCATAGCGAGCATCATACGCCAAGCGGAACCCGGCATCAATGCATGCTTACGGGTTGATCTTGTAGTAGCTCCGAAAGCTGCCCATGTGTGGATAGAAGGCGTGCGCGCGATACAGCTCGATGATCTGGCGGATGTGGCCGAGATCGTGGAATGCGAACTCGTGAAGCAACTGGCCGAACGTGATCGAGCCCATTTCTTCGTGACGGCCGGTTCGACCAATGAAGGATGCAGGCAAGGCACCGAGCCATTCCAGTGTGCTCCTCCGCATGACTGAGAATCTTTCCAGCTCCAAAAGTCCGTCAAACGTCGCCCCCGTTCGGAACAGCGCGAGTGGATCGTAAGCCGGCAAATGAGGATTCTCTTCGGCCGCCATCGCGCGGAAGCGGCTGCCGAAACCTTTCTCCTCGACGTCCGCCAGGTGAGCCAGCACCATGCTGATCGACCACCGGTCGGGCTGCGGTTGCCATTCGAGATCCTCCAGGGTTGCCGCCGCCAACAACTCTCGTAACGTGCGCGGTAACTGCCCAAGGAGATTGATGCCGAGGAAACTCGTTTCGATACGGACGGCTGCCATAGTCCCTCCGAAATCCATATAATCACACGCATGAACTTCGCCCGCATGCTTTTCTGTTTCTTGGCGGCGGCTTCAGCCGCGGCACAGCCGCTCTCCGTCAAATGGGAGGAACTCACCGCGTCCGACTTCGTGAAAGCCATTCAACAATCGCAGGGCACCTGCCTGCTTCCATTCGGCATTTTGGAGAAACATGGTCCGCAATTGCCTCTGGGCACCGACCTGATCAACGTTCGTTACGTCTCGCAGCACGGCGCCGCCCAGGAGTATGCCGTCGTCTATCCCGAATACTATTTCGGGCAGATTTTCGAAGCCAAACATGAGCCCGGAACGATCGCCTACAGCGCCAAATTGCAGCTTGAACTGCTACAAGAGACCACCGACGAAATGGCCCGCAACGGCTGCAAGAAAATCATCATCGTCAACGGTCACGGCGGCAACAACAGCCTGCTGCCCTTCTTCGCACAATCCCAGATGGCGGCGCCGCACGATTATGTGGTGTATGTGTACCAGCACACCGGCTGGCCGGCAGGCCGCCCGGCACTAAAATCTCAGACCGACTCCCACGCCGGCGAGAGCGAAACCTCACACGTGATGGTCTCGCGGCCCGATCTGGTGCACCTCGACCGCGCCGCCAGCGAAAACGGCGCCGATCAGAACCGCCAGGATCTGCCGAAAGGCGTGTACACAGGAATCTGGTGGTACGCGAAGTTTCCCGAGCATTACGCCGGTGACGCAACCGGCGCCAACACCGCGCTCGGCGAATTCGATATGAAGGCGTGGACGGATGATCTGGCCAACGTCATCCGCGCCGTGAAAGCAGATCAGGTGAGCCTGCGCCTGCAAAACGAGTTTTATGAGAAATCCAGCCATCCGCTGGAGACGAAGCAGTAGCATGCAACTGAACCCTCACCTTTCCTTTAACGGCCACTGCCGAGCCGCACTCCGCTTTTGCGAAAAACGCTCAAGAAGCTGTTGAAAACGAGGAGTCAATTTGGCGGAAGCTAGTGCGAGTCGAACACACCTGCGACGCTTTCGCACCGCACGACGGGTTTGAAGCCCGCGCCCGGCACCGGCCAAGATTAGCTTCCTGGGCGATCATAGCAGATCGTTGCCGGGTCATCCTGAAGCCAATAATTGTTCCTCTGCGCTGATTAACCGACCGCTGGTTTAATCGGATTCGTACTACTTACGAACGTCATCGGCCGAACGTTCTCCAGGCGATTCCCCAACCGGGATCGTTTGCCCCGATGTTAACTTTTGGGAGTGTGACAAAATGTCGCATTGAGCAAAAATGTCACATTCTTGACAGTCGAGAAATCGACAGCCGTTTGCCAAAACCGTCGAACGATTATCGAATGCCCCCGATCGCTGCCTCTGTGCTCAACGGTACAAAACTTGCTAAGCAAGACGACGGTATGGAATGGCTATCGGCCAATGACGCGAAAGGCCGTACATCATAAGTGAACAAGAGACGGAGGGCACAGATGTTTTCTTCAGTTAATCAGGATGTCACAGGCTGCAAGGAACAGCCGGGGCACGGCTGTGCCGTCCCATGTAGCGAAAAGCGTAAACGTGCGAGCCGTGGCAACGCCGTCATCGAGTTCACCGTGGTCATGCCCATGATGCTCATGCTCATGACGGGCATGGCTTCCGCCGGGTTTGCTCTGCAGAACTATCTCTTGCTCACCAATGCGGTGAATCTCGGCGCACAGGCGATTGCGTTTAGCCGGGGACAAACCACGGATCCGTGCAATACGGGATACACGGCGATCAGCAACGCCGCCCCCACTCTCACCGCCACGGGCTCGGGTCTGTCGCTGACATTCACCATTAACGGAACCACCTACGCCAACGTGACTTCATGTACCGCGGGGGCGTCGAACATGGTACAGAGCGCAACGGTTCAGATCAAAGCGAGCGTTCCTGTAACTTTGGCAATTTTCTCGCTGAACTTTGCACCTGGCACGCTTGTAGCGAAAACCGCGGAGTATATCCAATGAACCAGAACAACGAGTCCGTCATCGAGCGCACGAATAAAAATCGACGCGGTCAGGTGCTCATCTTCACTACGCTGGCTTTGCCCGTTCTCTTCGGAATGGTGGCCTTGGTAGTGGACTTCGGCTTTATTTATTACTACCAGACCCAGCTCAACACCTCAACCCAAGCGGCAGCATTAGCGGGAGCGGGGGCCATGAGCCTGGCCGGTTCCACTACCGACACCGTCACTACGGCCGTGAATACGTACAGCGGTACGTCGGGCAACCTGAACAATGCCGGGGACCTCCCCGGTGTTACGATGATCAGCGGCTACCCGCAGTTCAAGTGCCTGTCGACCCTGACCACCGTATATGGTCTCCAGTGCTACGGTCCTTCCAGTTCAAACGCGCTCGTCGTGGCGCAGCACGTGCAGGTACCGCTGATGTTCCTGCAACTGTTTGGCGGGCATCAGGCAGTCCTCAGCTCTGTCGCGACAGCAGCCATGGCCGGCTCCGCGCCGGGCCCGTACAATGTGGTGATCCTCCTGGACACGACCCATTCGATGAACGACACCGATAGCGACA
>JASHOO010000544.1 GCA_030041035.1 Bryobacteraceae bacterium
TGAAAAGGCGTTTGGGCAGGCCCTCCGGGAAGTGCGCGAAGCCCGACGATCCGATCGGTGGTGAAGCTAGCTGAAATGCTGGACGTGAAGGCGTCAGAAATTGTGTCGCGGATGGAGGCGCTGCTTGGAAGTTCGAGACGACCGCGCCGTTCCTGAAAAAGCTAGGTATTATATAGCCAAGAAAGGATGCGCCCCCTTATGAACACCGTTTTCTCTTTCGGCGAGTATGCATCAGCGGTCCGAGGTATGGTGTCGGAGCTTTATTGTTTCGGCGTGGATGAGGAGAAGTAGGGCCGTGGCTACCAGCGCCCTGAAGCTTGTTGTTGCTGTTTTTGCGCTCCTGCTGATTGTACCAGCGCATAGTGCGGACAGCGACGATAGGGCTGAGAATTTACTACGCCAATGCACTTCATCTGACACGTCTTCGGAACGCTTAGTATGTCTAAGCTATCTGAATGGTGTTCTAGATGGTGCTGTGGTGATGCAGGTGTACGTTCAGAAACCGAAGCTCTGTTTGCCAGACGAAGGAGTTTCCATGGAACAGTACCGACGCATCGTTGTGAAGTGGCTAGGAGATCGCCCGAACGTCCTTCACGAGTCCAAACGGATTCATGCTGTCAAAGCCCTCATTGATGCCTTCCCGTGCAAGGAGTAGGCAGAAAAAAAAAAGGCGGCGAAGGCAAAGAGCGTTTTTGCTATTTGTCCTTTCAAAGAGTGGAAGACAATGAAGAGATTGTTGGCAAAGAGACAACATTTGCGATGCGTATGTTGCGGGAAGAGGAAAAGCTTCCTTCCGACGGCGGATATTGACGATAAATGTAGGTTTTGCGGGGCCGAGTACCCAGCGGACAAAGTTGAAGCAGCGCGAACCAAGCAACAGTTGCGGAAGGTAGTGAAGACCCTTCATCCACGCGGCTGGAAACAAAAAAAACCTTTCGGTGATAGTGGCGCACGCTTGGCCGGGCTTTAATTTGCGCGTGCTCATTTCCGATTGTTATTTGATGGCCGGAGAGTCGATGCGGGAGGGGCTCTCGTTGAAGCCCACCAGCTCCGCAAGTCGCGGCCAGTGGCGAGGGTGAGGCCGACGCTTCCCTCCCTGAATATCGTAGGCGTAGGCGATGCACACTCCGAGAGTCCGGGCGATGGCTCCGCCTGATACCTTTGAGAGCAGCGGCTGAATTTTCTCGGTGTAAAACTCTTCGGTTATCGATCCGGTCCGCTTCGTCCGTTTCCACTTTCGCAGTTCGGCTTGATGACGGCTTTGCGAATCTGCCCGCAATCGTTGGGCGCGAGCCTGGAGCGTTACAACCCGCGCCTTTGGCAATGAGGCAATGAACCTCTCTTTCGCACCAGAAATTAAATTCGAGCATGTCTTACAATACCGACTTTCCGGTTGAATCGATCTTCCACACTCACGACAAAAGTTTTCCGAAACCGGAACGCGCATTGGTGGTGGTGACGGTTCACCTCCTTTTGCCTCACGCCTTCGTTGCTCGGTTAAGCTGGTCGCTGGCGCGGGTTCATTCTTAGACGTTTTCATGGATTGCCAAAGTGTCCGAGCGATCCATTCGGCTATGGGAGCGACAGCCTGACGCCACACTGGAGCTGTCTCCGAAAGTCGCGCAGCAAACGGTAGCGCAAGCCTACAGGTCCCATCGGGTCTTTCGTGGAACGATTCACGCTTCAAAGGAATCTTATTGATCAATTCCAATGCGTAATCTTCCACAAGAGCCCGCACCGGCTCTTGTATGTCGTTCGCTAGGGAGGAGCGCGCTTTTGTATCTTTGTGCACGTAGGCCAACGAGCCGTCCAAGCCAACGGCGGCTGCGGCGATACGCGCCTCGCTCTCAACCAAGGCGTGCAGGTAATTCATGATGGCATTAAGCGGGTTGGAAGCATTGCGTGGCGATCCAGTTAAAGGGGATTTGCGGTTTTCAAATACGCGCCAGTGGAGGGGCACCCGGGGAAGATCTCGACTAACGAAAGGAATCGGCAGGTTCTCCCATGCTCCCCAGTATTTTTTAGCAGCATAACTTTCAATCGCACTGACAGTACCGATGGTTTTAGCAGTCGAAAGTCCCATGCGTAACCGGGCGATGGCGTCTGCCGCTTGTGAGTTTTTCAATCGCTCTCGCGCTACCCGCTCTTGACCCGCTATTTTCCTATCGATCAATTCACGCGCGATTTCTAATCCGACTCCAGATTGCAGAGCCAGCGCTTGCGCACGTCGCAATCGAGCATCGTCTAGGCCGTACGCGGGGCCAGATGAAGCGATGACAGTTCCAGCCCGGTCGAGGACCATCAGCGCGGCCTTCTGATCGAAGATCCAGCGCAGTGCATCGAGGGTTATGAAACCCGAGTCGGCCAATATTACTAACCGCTTTAGCCCGCTACCCACGCGGGCAAAGCGCCAGGTGTGCCGCTCTCGTCCTACCCCGTCATGGACATGCAAATGCCCGTTCCGGACGTACACTTTGACGCCATATCCCCATAGGGAAACAACACTGACCTGCTCTCGATAATCTCCTCCAGTCATAATTGAGAAGCTCCAAAGAGGAAAGGAGCTTCGAGATGAAGAAAG
>JASHOO010000065.1 GCA_030041035.1 Bryobacteraceae bacterium
TGTCACGCGCGACGCCGAGGTGGCCATCAAAGAGATCGAATCCGATGATCTGCTCGCCACCATTGAAGAAGCCGTCTGGCAGCGGCGTTTTCGCGATGCCGTCCGCCTCGTGGTGGATGTCAACATGCCCGAGGCTTTGCTCCAGATCCTTACCAGCAATCTGGAAATTGAACCGTCCGGCATTTATCGCGTCGACGGCCCGCTCGACCTCAGCCGTGTGCGCCAGCTCGCCGGCCTCGACCGGCCCGATCTCAAGGACCGCCCGTTCCTGCCCCAGTCTCCGCCGGCTCTGCTGCGCAAGGACGGCGATTTCTTCGCCGCTATCCGCCAGGAAGACATTCTGCTGCATCATCCCTTCGATTCCTTTCAGCCCGTGGTCGAATTCCTCAACCAGGCCGCGCGCGATCCCGGCGTGCTTGCTATCAAGATGACGCTCTATCGCCTCGGACCTAATTCTCCTGTAGTCGATGCCTTGCGTGAAGCCGTGCGTAACGGCAAACAGGTGGCTGTGGTGGTGGAGCTAAAGGCGCGCTTCGATGAGGAAAGCAACATCGAGTGGGCCCGTGCGCTGGAAAGTGAGGGTGTGCACGTCGTTTACGGCCTCGTCGGGTTGAAGGTCCACTCCAAGGTCGCGCTGGTCGTGCGCCGGGAAGGCGATGCCATTCGCCGCTACCTGCATCTGGCCACGGGAAACTACAACCCCGCCACCGCCCGGCTCTACACCGACATCGGAATGTTCACTTGCGACCAGGAGATCGCCGACGACGCAACCGCACTCTTCAATTACCTGACCGGTTACGCCGGACGGAATCAGTTCCAAAAGCTGCTGGTGGCCCCCATCAATCTTCGCGGGCGGCTGACGGACCTCATCCGCCGCGAAATTGAACACCAGCGCAGCGGCGCTGCCGGCCATGTGATTCTCAAGATGAACGCGCTCGAGGATCCCGGCCTGATCCATCTGCTCTATGAAGCGTCCACTGCGGGCGTGACCGTGGATCTCCTGGTCCGCGGCATCTGCTGCCTGCGGCCAGGTTTGGCCGGCATCAGTGAGAACATTCGCGTCACCAGCATCATCGGCCGGTTTCTGGAGCACAGCCGCATTTTCTGGTTCCGCAACCGCGGCGCCGAAGAAATCTACCTCGGCAGCGCCGATCTGATGCCCCGCAATCTCAATCGCCGCGTCGAAGTCCTCTTCCCGGTGACGTCACCACGTCTGGTGGCCCGCTTGCGCGATGAAATCCTGGAAACCTACCTCGCCGACGGCGCCACTTCCCGGCAGATGCGCTGCGACGGCAGCTACACGCGCAAATCGAGCGTAGCCGGTCTCGATAGCCAGGCATGGTTCCTGGGCCCACGCGTCGCCCGGCCGGATGTCCTTCCCCCGCAGCCCGCTTGTTACTTGGTCGAGCCCGCACCTTGCATCAACCCCGAAACGACCGCCCTCTCCGCCCTGGCCTCTCGCGTGGCTGCCGATTTTGCCCTCTGTTTCGTCACCGCCGCCGAAGATATCCGCAGACGCGCCATGCGCGGGTAGCGATTGCCTACGCCCACACCCGCTGCATCCACTTCCCCACCACCGGACCCGCCTGTGAGGGAAACCGGTGTCCGCCCTCCAGCATGTGGAACTCGACGTCGCCTGCCCTCACGCGCAGCCGTGGGGCATACTGCTCAGTCGCTGAGGGCGGGTAAAACTCGTCTTCCGTCCGCGCGATATGCAGTAGCGCCGCAGAAACTCTCTGATACGGCCCTTCCTCCCAGTTCTTGGGCACTCCCCCGCAAAGCCCCATCACACCGCGCACCGTCTCAGGATACGTTGCCGCAAACCGGTAGTTCATCCCGACCGGCTGTGAAAACCCAATCAGCAAACGCCGTCCCGCCGGAATCGACCACTGCCGTTCCACGTCCTCGAACACATGCAACAGCATTTCGTGGTGCATGCGTACCGACGATTCGGAATGTTTGTGAGTGGCCCAACAGTAACCCACTTCGTTGGAATGCTGCGCCAGATAAAACTGGCTGGGAGCTTGCAAGCTGGCCATGACGTGGTTGGTGCCGAGCAGCGAGGCCGTGAGCCGCAGCATCGTCTCCGGATTCTGTCCGAAGCCGTGCAGCGTAGCCACCAGCAGCGTAGATCCTGTAATCTCCCGCGGCGCCTGCACCAGGTAATGGCAGTCCATCCGTACGCTGAATGTCCGGTGTTCTATCGCTTCAGAGGTCATCCCCTGCTTTGTACCACAGCGCTCGATCAGAGCGTTCGGAATGCCGCGCAGCGATTGCGGTTGAGGCCTACTTCTCGGTTCCCATCTGGTAAAGATAGATCGTGCGCGGCCGGCCTTCGGCTTCCACCTGCTCCACCGCCGCCGGCTTCCACCCGCGGATCTCGAAATCGTGCGACACTACCCGCGCTCCCGGCCGGAGATCGCGCTCCAGATTCGGCCGCAGCAGGTCGTTGGCCGAGGTCAACAGGTAGATGGTGACTACGTCCGCCGGCCGGAGATCCACCTTGAGCATATTGGCATGAACGATCTTCACCTGGCCTTCGAGGCCCAACGCCCTCACCCGCCCGTTGGCGACCCGGCAAAGCTCTGGGGATAGCTCAACGCCCACTGCCCGGGCCTTGAACTGGCGCGCTGCCGTGATCACAATCCGGCCTTCGCCGCTTCCCAGGTCGTAAACCGTCTCGCCCGGCCGCACCTTTGCCAGTTGCAGCATGCGCTCGATCACTTCCTGAGGGCTGGGAAAGTCCGGGGCAATGATATTCGGGTCCCCGAAACGCTGCGCGTACATCGCCTGCCCGTACATCGAAGGGATCGAGAGCAGGAATACCGCCGGCGCAAGTAAGCGAAGCGTCAACGTGGCGCGCATACTAACGTTAAAGCCCCTCTCACCGTAGTATACGTCCCCCATGGACACCAGATTACAGCAAACTTCGGGGGTTGGGCCGGCTACGACGGGCCGGAAGCCGACGAGATCTTGTTTCCGTGAAACTTCACGATCTTCGACATGATCTCCGACCATGCATACCACAGGTCCCGCGGACGCGAAATGGTATACTCATATCCCTTCAAGTGCTTGACAGCATTGCCGATAGCGTCGCGCCAGGGGTTGGCCTGCGGATTCAGATTGAAATTCATGTAGAAGACCGGGTAGTCCACTGTGGCCAGCCGGTCCAGCGAAGCCTGCGGCAGGCTGTCATCCAGCATCACCTTCGGTCCCGCAAAGATTATGGCATCCGGGTGGTCTTTGTTGCTGACCTCCTGGGTCAGCAGGCTCGTCAGAAAGTCTGTATCGCCGTGCTTCTGGCTGAGCCGTTTCAGATCCACGGTTCCCAGGTTGAGAGAATTCAGAGCCTCGCCAAGCGCCGGAAAATTGATCTGGTCCGAGTCCTCCTGCCGGTATACGATTCTCTGCTCCTGCATGTTGAACGCTACGATCGAGAACTTGCGAATCCGCGGCTCGCGCGCAATGCTCCGCAAAATCGACAACAGCGCATTGGTGTCCAGCGGCTGAAGCGTAGCGGAGTGCTCGTCCTGGGGCGCAAAGTTGATAATGACTTTCACATTGAGCGGCCCCTCGGTCACCGGACGTTCCACCGGCGGTTCATCCCGGAACGGCTCCGTGTCCTCGGCCTGAATCGTGTCCGGGGCCATCATCAGCACCAATTGCTTGTCCCTGGGGGCCAGTTCCGCCTCGGCATCCCAATAAAATGAGCAGACGCGCTCAGCGCGATCCCGCATCAGGAAATCAACGTGGTAATTCCCTTCCCCAATATCAAACGCCCCTTGCAGGTAGGCATTCCCCTTGGCATCCTCTTCGATGACTGGAACGCTCACGCGCTGTGAAAAATATACCGGATCGTCCTTATGCCCCTGCGGGGTTACCCGGAAAAGCATGCTCAGCATGTCTCCCGACCCCGCCAGGTCGTTCAGCGGAATCGAAACCTCGTATCCCGCGTGAAAGCGGAGATCGAATCCCAGGGTCGGCTTGATCGGTGAGACCGTACAAGGAAGGTCCTTTCGCACGTCCTGCGCCTCCAGCACGGCCGAGTCTGTATTGAAGATCCGTACCACATCCCCCGGCCCGGATCCCTGCATCACCGTCTGAGCCTGCAATCCAACCCCAGCCAACAACGCTAGGCTCATCATGGACACGACTGGGCTCGCCACTGTAGCGAATTTCATCACGACGGATTCTGCACCTGAGGTACCAGGGTGAACGCGGAAACACTACCACCCATTTCCCCGTCCTTCTACGATCGTATTATCGTCCAAATTTCTAAAACTGCAAGAGGAAGTTCCACCTGAGTGGGCCGCTCCAGTTCCCCCGGTACTCATCACTTTGGTTGGGGGTCTGATCGCTTCCTCTCGGCGGAATTGCAACACCGCTGTGTCCATCGAACACACCTCTCTAGCCGCGCTCTGGCCTTCGCCAGTTGGTGCGGCGAGCGCAGCCAGCGTTGCACCTTTCTTAATGTCCCTCTGAAACCATCAACCTGGTGTTAACTTCTGTGCACCACCACACCTTTGTGCTGACAGCGCCATGCGCTCCTCGACCACGTCTGTCACACAGCCTTCGTGCCGCCGCTCTCTCCCAGTGTCATGGGCAAAACGCCGTAAACACTCTTAACCGGGGCCGCGCAGATTCGTGTTCAATATCGAACAGCACGGTTTACGAAACCGGCCAAACGGCACCCTGGCGGTCCGCCCCAAGGACGCGCAACCATCTGTATTGAAAACACTTCCCATTCCCGGGGTGCTGGCAGCGAAGTTGCCTCTCGGTCCATGATGGGAACCCTGATCCAAGACACCCGGTACGGCCTGCGCAACTTGAGACGAAACACTGGTTTCACGGTAGTCGCCATCCTCACCCTCGCGCTCGGCATCGGCGCCAACACCACCATCTTCAGCATCATCAACAACACCCTGCTGAAACCGCTGCCGTTTCCTCATCCCGACCGCATGGTCCTCGTCTGGGAGACCTTCGGCAAGGGCCCTGACAGTAACAATATCGTCTCCGCTCCCAATTTCTGGGATTTTGAGCGACAGGCCCACTCGTTCGAATCCATGGCCATCTTCGATTCTGCCGGCCGCGGCTACAACCTCTCGGCCACCGGCGACAGGCAGCAAGCCGAACAGGTCTCCGGCCTGCGCGTTTCCGCCGGCTTCTTCTCCGTGCTGGGCGTCAAGCCCCTTCTCGGCCGCACCTTCCTTCCTGAAGAAGAAACCCTCGGAAAAGATCAGGAGGTCGTCCTCAGCTATGGCCTCTGGAAACGCCGTTACGGCGGCCGCATCTCGCTCCTTGGGGAAACCATCCGCATCGATGGCGCTGACTTCACCGTCATCGGTGTGATGCCGCCCGATTTCGAATGGCAATTCTGGAGCAATCAGCGCCAGCTCTGGGTTCCGGCGGGCTACACCAAGACCGATTTCCAGAGAGGTTCCAATAGTTTCATCGCGATCGCTCGTCTCAAACCCGGCGTAAGCCTCGATCAGGCACGCGCGGAGATGGAGGCCATCGGGGACCGCGTCCGGAAGCAATACCCCACCGACGACCCCAACATGGGCGCTACCATCCAGCCCATGGCTGACTTCGAAATGGAAGGCACGCGCACTACTCTACTGGCCCTGCTCGCTGCCGTGGCATTCGTGCTGCTCATTGCCTGCGTGAATGTCGCAAATCTTCTGTTAGCGCGCGGAGCCGCACGCCAGAAGGAGTTTGCCATTCGCCGCGCGCTCGGCGCCGGAGGGTTTCGCATCGCCCGTCAGTTGCTCACCGAGAGCCTCCTGCTGGCGCTCGCCGGCGGTGCGGCCGGGCTGCTCGTCGCGGCGTGGAGCATCAAGTTTTTGTTCGCCGTTTTCCAGCTCGACTCCCTGCATCTGCCCCTGCGTCCGCTCGATTCGATCCCCATGGACGGCCGCGTGTTCGTCTTTGCTCTGCTCGTCTCCCTCGTGACCGGGATCCTGTTCGGTGTCGCCCCGGCATTAAGTGCCGTGCGCGGCGACGTGAATGAGCCCCTCAAGGAAGGCGGGCGCTCGGCGAGCACCAGCGGCAGAAACCGTCTGCGCCATGTGCTGGTCGCCTCCGAAGTGGCTCTGGCTATGGTCGTTCTTTGCGCCGCCGGGCTCATGATCAAGAGCCTCACTCTCCTCCTCGGTGTCAATCCCGGATTCAATCCAAAGAACGTCCTCACCATGGAGATGTCGCTCCCGCAGGAGGAAATCTACAACGGTCCCCCGGGACTGCCGCTCTTCTGCCGCGACCTCGAGGCGCACGTCGGCGCCATTCCCGGCGTCGTGTCGGTCGGCGCCATCGCTCACTTGCCCATGGACGGCAATGCCGGCCGTGGCTTCCACGTCGAGGGCCAGCCGCCGGCGAAACCGGGTGACATGCCCAACGCAAATTACTCGGTCGCCTGCCCCAACTATTTCCGGACCATGGGCATCCCAATATTAAAGGGCCGCGAATTCACCCAGCAGGATACACTGCACTCGCCGGCCGTCATCGTCATCAACGAGACCATGGCACGCGCCTTCTGGCCCAAACAGGATCCCATCGGCAGAGCCATCCGCCTCGGTGGCCCCGACGGCGACCGCCTCACCATCGTCGGCGTCTTCAGAGATGTGCATCACCTGGGCCTCGATACTCCTGTGTATCGCCAATTCATGCGGCCCTATACGCAAGCCGGCTGGCCCGTGATGAACATCGTCGTCCGCACGCACAGCGCGCCCACCGCGTACACCGCGTCGATCAAAAAAGCCCTGGCCGATTTCTTACCGGACCGGCCTGTCTCCGAAGTCCAGACCATGGAAGACGTGGTTCGCGATTCCACCAGCTTTCGCCGCTTCCCCATGCTGCTGCTCAGCGCGTTTTCCATCTTGGCCCTGGTGCTCGCCGCCGTCGGCGTCGTTGGCGTCGTCAGTCATTCGGTCGCGCAGCGCACTCATGAAATCGGTATTCGCATGGCTCTCGGTGCGGGTGCCGTGGATGTGCTGCGGCTCATGGTCACCGGCAGTATGCGCTGGGTGATTGCCGGACTCGCCGCCGGCTTGGCAGGGTCAGCCGCCCTCACGCGCTTGATGACGGGATTGCTTTACGAAGTCCGCCCGCTCGATCCTTTCGTGGTTGGTGGAGTCGCACTGCTCCTCGCCGCTGTCGCTCTTTTGGCCAGCTACCTGCCCGCGCGCCGTGCCGCCCGCATCGATCCCGTGGATGCTCTGCGCTGCGAATAGCCCGCTCAAGCCTTAACCAAAGTTATTACTGAAAGCCGATTTTAATAGTCCTTTCGGCGCATAGAATTATGCAACACCACCCCGCTATGATGAACACTTGGGCCGCAACAATCCGCACCAGCCGTTGCGCTTGGTTCCCCCTCGGATTTCCTGGGCCGTCCTCTACATTGCAACTTTCATCGTCCTCGGCGCGGTCGTCACCGTTCATTCGATCCTTCCCTGGAAATCAGACCATCCGTACCTCTACCTCACTTTAGTTGCGTGCGCGCTGATTACGTCCGCTCTGAAAGTCTCGCTGCCCGGACTGCCCGGCACCATCTCGGTTGCCTACTCCTTCGTTCTCCTTGCCTTTACCTGCCTCAGCCTGCCCGAGACGGTTGTGTTAGCCATGGGCTCCTGCCTGATCCAATGTCTTTGGAGACCGAAACGAAAACCCCGCCTGGTCGAAGTGCTCTTCACTCTGGCCATCGTTGCGAATGCGGCGTACCTCGCTTTTTGCCTGTATCATGCCTTGCTCCGCGTTTCCACCTCTCAAGCCGTTTCGATCCTGATGTTGCTCGCAGCCACCACCGCGTATTTCCTGCTCAACACATTTCCCATCGCCGGCGTGATCGCGCTCACGGAAAAGCGTCATCACTTCGTCCGCGTGTGGAAAGATGCCTACCTCTGGCCGCTGCCTTATTACTTGCTGGGTGCGTCGATCATCGGATTGGTCGAACTGTTTGCGCCCCGCGTCGGCGTGCAGTTACCCCTGGCCGCACTCCCGCTCATCTACGGGATTTATCGCACCTTCCGCTTATACGTGGACCGTTTAGCCGACGAAAAGAAGCACGCTCAGGAATTAGTAGCCATGCACGAGCGCACCATCGCGGCGCTCGAAGGCGCCAAAGCCAAAGCCGAAGAGGCCGCGCGCGTCAAGACCGAGTTTCTGGCCAACATGAGCCATGAAATCCGCACTCCCATGAACGGCATCCTCGGCATGATCGACCTGGCCCTCGATACCGCCGACGCGAGCGAACGAAACGATTACCTGGAAACCGCCCGCGAAAGCGCCCGCTCCTTGCTCCGCGTCCTCAGTGATGTCCTCGACTTCTCCACCATGGAAGCCGGTAAACTCGGCATTCAAAACTTATCGATCGATCCCGCCGCCCTGGTGCGCGAGGTCGTCGAATCCCTGCGCCCTGCGGCCACGCAAAAGCGCCTGAAGCTCAACTGCGAGATCGCGACCGATTTGCCCGCGTCCGTGTTGACCGACGGCGTGCGCCTGAACCAGATTCTGACCAATCTCGTGGATAATGCCGTCAAGTTCACCCATCAGGGCTTCGTTTCGGTCCGCCTTCAGCTCGAGCCAACACCCGGCGGCACTGGAGAGCAACTGCGCTTTCACGTCATTGATACCGGTGTCGGCATCCCCGCCGATCGCCAGGAAGCGATCTTTCAGCCCTTCGTGCAAGCCGACGGGAGTTCCACCCGGCAATTCGGCGGCACGGGACTCGGCTTGGCCATCGTTTCGCAACTGATCCATCTCATGCGCGGCGAGATCTCCCTCGAAAGTGAGGTGGGACGCGGTACGACGTTTATGTTCGCCGTGCCCGTTGCATCACCGAGCGCCTCGACCCCTCCGCCGCCCGCGCGCGAATTGCTAGTCTGATGCGCTTTCCGTCTAGTGGCCGGGCACTGCCCAGCCATGCTTCGGCCCTCTCACTCATTCCGCAACGCGCGCACCGGGTCCACTCTCATCGCCCGCCGCGCCGGTACATAACAGGCCGCCAGCGCAATAATCCCGAGCAACACCGACACAGCCAAAAACGTCGGCAGGTCCGTCGGTGAAACATCGTAGAGCAACTCCCCGAGGCCTCGTGTCACCACAAACGCTCCCCCGAGGCCGATCACGATCCCCGGCGCTACCAACTTCACTCCTTGTTTCAATACGAGTCGAAGCACATCGCGCGTTCCCGCGCCCAGAGCGATGCGCACACCGATTTCGTGCATCCTGCGGCTGACGGTGTACGACACCACGCCATAAATTCCTCCCGCCGCCAGGATGATAGCCAGCATCGAAAGAAAGCCGAAGATCTGCGTGAAGATCCGCCATTGCGAAATCCCCTCGGCCACGGCCTGGTCCATGCTATACACGCCGTCGACTACTTGCGTGCGATCGATCCCGGCTATGATCTTGCGCATCGTGTCTTTAAGTGCCAGCGGATTTCCGCTCGTCCGCACTACCAGCTGTCCCGCCAGGTGCGTACGGCTCGCTCCGCCAGGATAATCGCGGATGTGCTGGCGCCAGGGAACGTACATCATCGCGGGAACCGGCTGCTGCACACCGAAGTCTCTGACATCTCCTACCACTCCGACGATCTCCCGCGGCCGCCCTTCCGCCACCCGGCGCCCGCCCGTATCGGTGAGGCCGACATAGAGCTGCTGGCCAATTGGGTTTGCTTTCGCAAAATACCGTTTCGCCATCGTTGCGTTGATCACCGCTACCCACGGCGTGCGTTCGTCGTCCGTTGCCGCCAACACGCGTCCCGCGAGCGTCGGAATCCGCATGGTCGAAAAATATCTGTCACTCACTTCCTTGAAAATGGCAGATGTCGGCTCGGGCCCTTCTTCTGAGCGCCCCGCGATGCGAATCGGACACTGGCGCGTCCCGCCTTCGAAACTGGCCGAGATGACGCCGGGCATCTTCTCCAGCCGCTCCACCGCTTGCTGCCAGTAAGCATCAGTCGCCGGCTTCAAATGCTGCATGTCATCGGGCAGCAGGTCACGGTAGGTGTTGCCGTCCAGTTCTAAATCCGCAGCCAGCAAATGCCACCGGTCGAACCCGAAGTCCACTCGGCTCACGCGGATGAAACTGTTGACCATCAAACCGGCCCCGGCCAGAAGAACCAGCGTGAGCGCCACTTCGCCCACCGCCAGCAGATTCCCGCCCAGTTGGCGCCCTCCGCCCGAGCGATCGCCACCTTCTTTGAGCGCCCGGTTTACGTCCAGCTTCGAAACCCGCATTGCCGGAGCCAGTCCGAACAGAATCCCCGTCAGCATGGAAAGGCACAACGTGAAACCCAGCACTGTGCCATCGATGCCCACATGGCCCGCTGCCGATAGTATCCAATCGGGAATGAGAGCCATTAAGAGCGCCACGCCAAAATACGACAGCCCCAGTCCCAGCGCACCGCCCATTAGGGCCAGCAGAACGCTTTCGGTGAGAAGCTGCCGGACAATGCGCGCTCGCGATCCGCCAATCGACGCACGAACCGCCATCTCCGTACCGCGCGCGTTGGATCGAGCCAGAAGCAGGTTCGCAACATTGGCGCAGGCGATGAGCAGCACGAATCCCACCGCGCCCATCAGCATGTACAATAGCGACCGGTCGTCTCCCGCCCAGGTCTCGCGAAGCGGAAGGGCCGTGGCGCTCCAGTCTTTGTTAGTCTCCGGATGAGCCTCGGCCAGACGCTTTCCAAAAATGCTCATCTCTGCCTGCGCCTGTTCCACCGTCGTTCCCGGCTTCAGCCGCGCAATGCAGCCGAACCAGCGCGTATCCGCGCGCTGATCCGCAAACTTTGCCGGAATCCACAGCTCCGGATCGCGCGCCCAGGGTAAGACCCAGGAGTCCGGAGGCATCACGCCGATAATCGTGAACGTGCCGACCGAAGTATCGAGTCGCTTGCCCAGGACTTTCGGATCCCCTCCCCACAGCCGCTGCCAAAGCGCATGGCTGATGTAGATATTGTTTTGCACCGCGTCCTGCGCATTGAAATCGCGTCCTACTACCGGCTTCAATCCCAGCATCCGCAGCAGCCCTGGACTCACCCACTGCGTGACGATGCGCTCCGCTTCGTTCCCCGCCACGATATTCGCCGTCTCGCTGTAATTTACAGCGAATTCGAACTGTGCAAATGACCGGGCGTGCGTCTTCCATTCCAGAGACGTCCCGAGCGCTGGGTTCCGCTGGTCGGGATGCTTCGCATTCCGTTCCCAAAGAGTGACCAACCGGTCCGGCTGTTGAAACGGAAGCGGACGTAACAGAAAAGCGTTGACCACGCTAAAAATCGTCGTGTTCGCGCCAACTCCAATCCCTAACGTGAAGATCGCAGCCAGTGCAACGCCGGGGCCGCGCCGCAGCATGCGCAGGCCAAAACGCAGATCTTGCAGAACGGAGGTAAGCATAGTACTCCCCCCTTCACTGTGGCTTTTGCCGCAGATCGGATGCCATAGTCTTGTTCATGTAACTCGCGCAAAATAGAGTATCTCCCTCCCTGTGCCGTACCGGAAGTGTCCGATTTCGACAATCCGCCTCGCGCAGCCGAACATGCCGGTGGGCCGCATCATTCCCACCTCAACTTCACCAGCTTCTCGTACGTGACCGGCAGTTCCTCCGGCAGCACCCGCGTTTCGCCGATCGTGCTCATGAAATTGGCATCGCCCGTCCAGCGCGGCAGCACATGCATGTGAATGTGCCCAGCCACTCCTGCGCCGGCGCTCTCGCCTATGTTCATCCCCAGATTAAATCCGTGCGGCTTGTACGCCGTTCGCAAATTAGCTTCGGCCCGTTGCGTAAGCTGCATCATTTCCGCCAGCACGTCCGCCGGCGCCGCCTCGAGCGTGGCCACGTGCAGGTAGGGAGCAATCATGAGGTGCCCGTTGGTGTAGGGAAACAGGTTGAGTAAAACGAAATTCAGCTTGCCGCGATAGACGACGTAGTTTTCAGTGTCTTTGTTTTCCGCAGCCTTGATACAGAAGATGCAGCCGTCGGTGGGATCGGCGTGGGTGATGTAACGGTAGCGCCATGGAGTCCACAGGCGGTCCATGGCTCGCTCCGGTTAGTGGGGCTGCGGCTGGCTGGCGGGCGCCGGCTCCTTGGCGGTCGAGTTGTTTACAACGTCCTTAAGTTCTTTGCTGGGTTTGAAGTAGGGAATCTTCTTGGCGGGCACTTCCACGCGCGTCCCGGTTTTCGGATTGCGACCGATGCGCGGTTGCCGCTGGCGGGTCCGGAAGCTCCCGAAGCCGCGGATCTCGATCTTGTCGCCTCCCCGTAGGGCCTTCACGATGCTGTCGAAGATGGACTCGACGATGACCTCCGACTCCTTACGGGTCATCTCCACTACCCGCGAGACCTCTTCAATCAGATCCGCCTTGGTCATGTTCACGCCTCCTTAATGCTCAAAAAACTATGTTCCCTCAACAGATTACAGACCTGCAACAGTATCGCGTGCCGGAACTGGTTTTTGCAATCCCCTTTGTTTGCAACGTAACACACGACGGAACCCGATTCTCGCGTGGGTTGCTGTTAAGTCTTTTTTTCTTTTATACTTACCGCTTCTTCTATGGTCGTAGTCGCGGCCGCTGCCTGGCGCTGGTAATCTTCCAAACGCGCCCGCTCTTCCTCGTCGTTCACTGCTTTTAAACTTAATCCGATTCGCCTCTCCGCTTCGTTCATCTTAATGATTTTAAAGTCCGACTCCTGCCCAACAGAAATCGGTGGTATATCCGACTTCCGGCCGGTATAGCCGGGCACTTCGGAAAAGTGACACAGGCCTTCCACGCCTTCGGCCAGTTCCACGAATGCGCCGAATCCGGCCAGACGCACGACCCGGCCATGCACCATGTCGTTGACATTGTGGGTCTGGAAGAAGCGCTCCCAGGCGTCCGGCTGCAACTGCTTGATTCCGAGGGAAAGCCGATGTGCTTTCGCATCAATTGCCAAAATCACGGCTTGCACGATCTGCCCTTTTTTCAACACCTCGGAGGGGTGCTTGACGCGCTTGGTCCACGACAGGTC
>JASHOO010000066.1 GCA_030041035.1 Bryobacteraceae bacterium
CGGCCCCATCGCCACGCGGTTCGCAAACATCGTTTCGATCCCCATTTTGTCGAGCACCCAAGCCGGATAATCCACCCCGTGTTCCCGCTTCGCGCGTTCCTTCGCCGCCGCCAGTTCTTTAATGTGCTCGGGCGCGGCATCGTTGTACTGGTACCCGTACAACGCCCGCCACGCCTCAATCCATTCCGGATTTTCGATTCGCGTCCTCGACGGCCCCGGCCCCTGTTCCAGCGTGTCGCAGGGGAGCTGATCGTAATCCTCGTCGCGCGGCTGGCCCTCCGCCACATACTTCAGCGGATGCGCGTGATTGTCGATGGCTTTGGTGGTCTCAATCACGCCTGCCAGCTCGGGATCCATCTGCGCTGCCGCCGGAAACACACCGGCCACCGCCAGCAACAGCAGTCCGGCAGCCCTCATCCCTGCACCCGCCTTTCTTTCCCTGCCCAGAATTTTTCCCGCAGCTCGCGCTTGATGATTTTCCCCGTCCCGGTCTTCGGCAGAGCCTCTTCCACAAACTCGACCGCCCGCGGCATCTTGAACTTCGCGATGCGCTCTTGCAGAAACGCGCACAATTCCTCTGGCGTCAGCTTCTGTCCGGGCTTCCGCACCACGAACGCCACCGGAACCTCGCCCCACTTCGCGTCCGGCGCCGCCACCACGGCGCATTCGAATACCGCCGGATGAGCGAAAATCGCCTTCTCCACTTCCAGCGAAGATATGTTCTCGCCGCCGCTGATGATAATGTCTTTCTTGCGATCTACAATGTGGATGTAGTTTTCTTCGTCCCACACCGCCATGTCGCCGGTATGCAGCCACGCATCGGTCATTACCGCACTCGTGCCTCCAGGATCTTTGTAATAACCATCCATCACGTTATCGCCGCGTATTACAACCTCGCCAATCGCCTCCATATCCCGCGGCACATCGTTCATGTGCAGATCTACCACGCGGATCTCACAACCCGGAAGCGGCCAGCCAGCCATCGCCCGGTGATGGATCCGGTCCGCTTCGTCTCTGTAAGCCACCGTGCACTTATCGCGCGCCGAAGTCGCTACCGGGCAAGTCTCCGTCAATCCGTATCCTGCCATCACCTTGCACGGGAACGCGCGCTCCATCCGCTCCACCAGCTCCGGCGACGCCGCCGCGCCGCCCAAATGAATCTGTGTCAGGCTCGAAAAATCGTATTGCCCCAGATCCGGCGCATTGAGCAGCGCGTTGGCCATCGTGGGAACCAGCGACATCGCCGTCGCCTTTTCCTCCTGGATCAGCCGGAAAACTGTCGTCGGCTCGAACCGCCGCACCATCACTTGCTTGACCCCCATCATCGGCGCCGTCTGCGGCCGGCCCCATCCGTTGGCATGAAACAGCGGGATGGTGTGCAGCTCCACCGCATCGTCCTCGCGATTGAACGTCGCCGCCACCTCCAGGCCGTGCAAATAGAGCGTCCGGTGTGACAACATCACGCCCTTCGGCGTTCCTGTTGAGCCGCTCGTGTAAAACAGCTCGGCGATCGAATTCTCGTCGATCTTCGTGTAATCCACGCGCTCCGCTTTCCCCGCCGACAGCAGCTCCTCATAAGTCATCTGCGCTAGCGGAGTCTTGTCGTCTGCCGTGACAAAATACTCGATCGCCGGGCACGCCTTGCGCAGCGCCTCCACCAGCGGCGCAAAATCATTTTCGAAAATCAGCACTCGCGCGCCCGAGTGGTTCAGAATCCCGATCAGCTCCGCCGGCGTCAGCCTCACGTTCAACGGCATCACGATCGCGCCCGCCATCACCACGCCGTAATATCCTTCCAGCAACTGGTGTGTGTTGAAGCTCAGGTACGCCACGCGGTCTCCCGGATGGATGCCATGGGCTCCCAGGCCGCTCGCCAGCCGTTCGCAACGCTCGCCGAACTCGGCATACGTGAACCGCTTCACGCCCGAAACTATTCCTACTTTCTTCCCGAAAAGATCCACGCCTCGATACAAAAATCGCACCGGCGTGAGCGGCACATTCATATTCTGGCCTCCGTGAAACCCTGGATTGTACGACGGAACCGGGCGCGTCTGCTTAGCCGGCTAGCCCTGGATACCACACACGCGCGTCCTCCACGCGCGCAAACGGCGTCATCTTGTGCGGCTGCCGCCGTCCGCTGCCGATAATGTCCTCCACCGCGACCCCTCGTGCCGTGAGCGCATCCGCCACAAGCGACCGGTGACAGCGCCACGGCACCGCCTCCGCGCACATGATCGCCGCTTGCTGCTCCCTGCCCAACCCGATCAGCTTCTCCATCGCCGCGGCAAACTCCGGCGTCTGCATGTAATCCGCATAACCACGAAAGCTGTCGTTGCGCCAGGCGCCGTTCGGGGAATCCGCACGCGGGTGCCGCAATCCCCCCAACTCCGGCATGTGCAAATAACGGATTCCCGCCCGTGCCAGCGAATCCGGCAGCGCGTCGCAATTGAACTGTGGATTCCGTCGCGACCGGGGCACCGTCCGGATATCGGTGAGCCGTTCGACCGCGTTCGTCCGCAGCAATTCCAGGAATTCCTCGATCGCCCGCGTCGAATGGCCGATCGTAAAAATCGCCCGCATGGAAACAGGCGTTCGGACGCTTACGTCGCGTGGGCCGGCGCGCGCTGCAACTGCGCGTCGTATTCCGCCAGCTCCGCGGGCGAGAGCGTCACCAGGTCTTTCTCGATGTCCTCGCCGGTTTCGATCATGTGCTTCAGGTGCAGCGCCGCCAGGCGCGAGCACCACGCGTCGGTCATCGTCCGGCCCGTCTTCTTGCTGAGCTCGAGCAG
This sequence comes from Bryobacteraceae bacterium, assembly GCA_030041035.1. Taxonomy (GTDB): domain Bacteria; phylum Acidobacteriota; class Terriglobia; order Bryobacterales; family Bryobacteraceae; genus QHXW01. The sequence continues at coordinate 2,790 of JASHOO010000066.1, forward strand.
ATCGATGTGCGGCATCGCGACGGTTTTTTGCGCCCGCGTCTCCTCCTCCTGCAGCACAAACTTCACATCCACCGTATCGCTATGCCGCAGCGAAATCGCCGTCTGCAGCCACTTGAACTCCACCTTCCAGGTGCGCCCGAATGGATCGGGCCCGGCTTCGAACTGGCGAAAATTCTCCATCGCATTCATGGTAACTCGTGCGAAGCTGGTGTGTAGCGGAGTTTTCGTTTGGCCACTTTTGAAAACGAACTGGATGTCTGCCGGTCCGCAGCGCTCCGGGCCGGTGAAATTGCCCTGCGTTACCGCGAGCACGGAATCGGGTACGATTCCAAGTCCGATGAATCCCCGGTCACCGCGGCTGACCGCGAATGTGAGCAGCTCATCGCCCTCGCGCTCGAAGAAGCTTTTCCCGATGACGGATTGCTCGGCGAAGAGGGTACCGTGAAAACCTCGCGCAACGGCCGCCGCTGGATCATTGATCCCATCGACGGAACTCGCGATTACGTGCGCGGCGTTCCTGTCTGGGCCACACTCATCGGCCTTGAGCAGGATGGCCAGGTCGTAGCCGGCGTCGCCCACTTCGCCGGCCGCGGCGAAACTTATTTCGCTTCCCGCGCCTCCGGCGCCTTCTGCAACGATATCCGCATCCACATTTCCAACATCACCAAAGCCGCCCAAGCATCGCTCTGCCTCACCGGCATCAACTTCTTTCCCAAATATTCGTTTTCCACCGAACTGCTTTCCTGGACGCAGCGCTTCTGGTCGGTCCGCTGTTACGGTGGCTGCCTCGATGCCATGATGGTGGCCCGGGGCGAAGCCGAAATCTGGATCGAAGGAAAGGTGCAGCCCTGGGATCTCGCCGCGCCCAAGATCATCACCGAAGAAGCCGGCGCGCGCTTCTTCGATTTCAAAGGCAACAACACCATCAGCGGCGGCAATTCGGTGGCCTGCGTGCCCGCCCTGGCCGATGAAGTCCTCCGTTTCCTCAGCCGATGAGCATTCCCGCGCGCACCGCTGAGCTCACCGCTGTGCGCCGGTTTCGCATCGTCGAGAGCTCCATCCCCGATCCCGCCCCCGGCGAAGTGCAGGTGCGCGTCGCTGCGGTCGGCGTCTGCGGTTCCGACCTGCATTCCTATTCTGAAGGCGCCGTGGGCGATTCGCCCTGCGTCTATCCCATGGTGCTCGGCCACGAGCCCGCCGGTGTCATCGTCAAAACCGGCGCCGGTGTCAGCGGCTGGTCGCCCGGCGATCGCGCCGCCCTCGAACCCGCCCTTTACTGCTATCATTGCGAGTTCTGCCGTTCCGGCCACCACAACGTCTGCGCCAACCTGCGCTTCATGAGCAATCCGGAAGCCCCCGGCTTCTTCCGCGAATACCTGAACCTGCCCGCGCGAAATCTTCTTGCGCTTTCCGAAAGTGTCAGCCTCGAGCTCGGCACTCTGGTCGAGCCCCTCGCCGTCGCTCTCCACTCCATGCAATTCGTCGCGCTCGAGCGCGGCGAAACCGCTGCCGTGTACGGCGTGGGCCCCATCGGCCTGCTCACTCTGATCGCCTTGAAAACTGCCGGTGCCGCCCGGGTCTGGGCCATCGACCCCGTGCCGCACCGGCTGGAATTGGCCCGCTGTGCCGGTGCCGATGCCCTCATCGACCCCCGTTCCGTCGATCCCGCGCACCAGATCCTCGCCGATACCGGGAATCGAGGCGTCGATGTGGCTATCGATTGCGGCGGCAAACACGACAGCATCAACCAGTGCATCCACTCGACCCGCCGTGCCGGCCGCGTCGTCGTTACCGCCATTCCTTCCGAAGTGCGCGTGCCCATCGAGTTCAGTCCCCTGCGCCGCAAGGAGGTCGCGCTCTACAACGTACGCCGCTCCAATCACGAATCACCCGCCGCCCTCGCCCTGCTCGCCGGCCGCCCCGATCTGTTCGCCCCCCTCATCACGCACACACGTCCGCTCGATCAAATCAGTCCGGCTTTTTCCTTGCTGGAGAATTACGCGGATGGCGTCGGCAAGCTTCTGATCACCTTCCCGATGTAGAGGCCGGGCATGCCCGGCCCTCAACTCAATCCACCGGGCTCCACGATGGATCCGGATCGTACCGTGTGATCGCCGGGGCCGCGCCGCCCGCCGCAGGGGCGATGTCTTTTTTGTAGATCACACCGTCCTGATTCACCATAAACGTGTTGATTCCCGTCACGCCGTATTCCGCTGGCCAGGCCACCAGTCCAAACCCGCCCATCAGCTTCTGCTTGGTCCGGTAGCTGTGCTCTCCTCCAGGCGCGTGCGGACCTTGTCCGTCGAGAATGCGGAAGTAATACCCGTGGTAAGGTTTCGCCGGCTTCTTCTCTCCTTCCCAGGTGGCCTCGGCAAGACCGCGCGGCACTAGCGCCTCCTCCGTGCCTTCCCAGTACAGCCCGTCCTTTTTGCCGGGCGTGCTCATCATGTGAGGAGCGTACTCCAATATGCCGTCTTTGTCGTAATCCACCGAAGCATACTTGCGCTGCGCCTCCACATAACCGGAGCAGATTTCGATGGCGTCCAGTTCGTGGGTCCCGATACGCCGCGCCTCCATTTCCACCTTCGCTTGGGAGCAGTCGAAGCTCCATTTCCCGTTGGCTTTCACAATCGGTATCGGAAAAGGCCAGTCTTCGTCGCCGATCGATAGAATCATCCGGTTCGCATCTATCGGATCAACCTTCAGTTGGTGCTTCTCGCGGGCCAGCCGCGCAAACTCCGACTGCTCCGCCTGGTCCTGCTGCGCATTCCCGGAAGTCAGCAGTGCCCTCCCGTTCGGACCGAAGATGGCCGTCAACCGCGTGTTGTCGTGCTTCTCGGCACCATCGATCACCGCCTGCACGGCAGCATCGGCCGAATCGAAACGCTCTTGCGCGAGTATCGGTGCGGCCAGCACCAACACAATTGCCGCAAAACAGATCCTGTTGTTCATCACCGCCTCCCTCCGCCGCCGTGGAAGCCGCCGAAACCTCCGCCAAAAGTGCGGTCCGCGCCTAAACTCGAAAATCCGTGGTCGCTTTGCATCCGGGTCTCCGAGCCGCTGTGGTAGCCTCCGAAAACACTGTGGTTGCCCGTATACGAGCGCTGCTCAAACCCCCGCGTGCCCATGCGCTGCTCACCCGGCGCACGGCTGGCCGTGCCTCGATTGAATTCACCTGCCGCGCGCCCCCCAAACCGGTCGGCCACTTCCCGATTCGCATACGGAACCCCCAGCCGATGTGCCGGGTCATGCGCCCAAGCTGAGCGGCCCAGTGGATCGCCGTGAAAATGAGCGAAGCCGTAGCGGTGAAAGAAGGAATGATTCAGCCAGATGCCGCCGCCGTACCAATCGGGCATCCATCCCCAGCCTCCCCAGCCCCAGCCTCCCCAACCGCCGAACCACAGCCCTAAATTGATGCCTATGCCCCAGTCGAACCCAATATCAATCCCCGGATAAAAAAGCGGTGGATAGACCCCCCACACCGGCGGTCCCCACACGTACACCGGATTGTAGTAGGGCACATACCACACGTTCGGATTCCCAGGTTCGATGTCGATCACCGTCTGCCCGTTCTGGGTTTGCGTCGTTACGGTTTCCTGCGGCGTGGTGTGAAGGGTTCCCCGCGCCTGCGCTTGCGCCCGCATCCGCTGAATCGCCTGCATCACGTCCGCCTGTTGCGCCAGGAATGCATTACCCAATGCCGTCGTCCAGCTCATGTCCTGGGTCAGGCGCTCCAATACCTGCGGAAACGCCACCAGCCCCTGCACGCTCGGATCCCACTTTTCCTTCTTGGCTTCGTCCATCATTTTCGATGGCTTCCATTTTTTGTGATCCTGCACCCATTGCTCTGCCTCGGCGATCTCCATCGGATAAGTCGAGGCCGCCAGCACTTCACTCACCAGCGGATCGGGATAAAGCGCCATCGGCGCCACCAGATCATCCAGTTGCTGGGAGGTCAGCGGTTGCGCGGGTGCGCTGCCGGCCGCCGGCGGCAGTGGCTGCGGCTGCGGATACTGTTGTCCTAACGCCGCGTGAAGCAAATAAAAGGAGACCAGCGCCGCTCCACCGGCGCACCCTATCTTAATCGCGATCGACCGCATCGAGCACCGCCATCCTTGTAATTTTCAGTTGCGATTCCAGTTGGTCCTTTGAAAAATGCGACCATAAATCATGCCCCGCACCTGGGCCTTCCTCTGTTGCACTCTTGCCCTGCCCGCTGCTGCGCAGGAAAGGGTCATCGAAAGCGTCCTGCCCGCTCTGGCATATGGCGCCAAATGCTCATCCACAGTCGAGCTCCGCAATCTCAGCGACCGCCCCGTCGTCCTCGAAGTCGAGGGCCACAAAGGCAGCGGTGCCCTTGCGCCTCTCGCCGGGCATCCTTCCAACACCATCCGCCTGAAGGCCGCCGACCGCGTCACCTTCAAGCTCGAAATCGCAGACGAAACCACCGGCGCCTGGATTAAGGTCCGCGAGATCATCCCGGCTCCCGAGCTTACTACCGCAGTGGCCGTCAGCGGAAGCACCGAGTGCGTCTCCGGCGATCAGCTTCGCACCACGTCTCGCGAACTCGTTTACCCCACCCGCAACCCGTGGTTCTCCGGCAATGTATCCGAGATCCCCGGCTACGAAATCCTGCTCATCAATACCGTCGAGCGCCCCGCAACCGCCTGGCTTTGTTACTCCGCGGGCAACCTCTACAGCGTTCCCAGCCCGGCTCACCCGCCGCAACTGACTCCGCTCTGCTCCACCAGCGACACGGTCCAGATCCCGCCCTTCGGCACCCGCCAGTTTCCCGTGCAGCACGATAACAACTCCTATTTCTCGTTGCGCACCGCAGGCCCGGCCATCGCCCTCCAGATGCTGCGCCCTCTCGACGCCACCGTCCGTATGTACACCGTCGATTCCACCATCACCTTCGGGCACGAAGCCCCTTCGGAAAATGGCGGCCGCTAAGCTCCTAAATACATGATGTGCACGTAAGTCCCCAGCCGCACGTTGTACCCCAGGTACCAGCCCACGTGGTCCGGATCGTCGTAGATCACGATCTGGTCGCTGGTCCACAGCCAGTCCCCGCAAAACCCGATGTCCGCCGGCGCCACGCTGAAATAGAAACCGCCGAACCAGAACCGGCTCGGTCCGCCGCCCGCCAGGTGCCACACATGCCCTTTGCCGATACCGCCGGTAAAGTGTCCATGTTCCCAAGGATGGTCCAGATGATATCGCGCATCGTTAGCGCCCGTATCATGCCCCACCCATTGCCCGTTGGTGTGTACGTGCGGCGCCTCCGGATGCCCTGCCTTGTCGCTGAACTTGCGATTCTCCTCCACCGGATGCCCTTGCTTCACCGGTGCCGGACCGCGCTTCGGTATGTACCCGCCCCCGACCTCGTGATGCTCTGCCGCCCACACGCCCGCTGCCATCAATACTGAAATCCCTACAATCCCGATAGTCCGCTTCACGTCCTACCTCCCCTTTCGATTCGCACAACGCGATTTTGGATTTCGCACGACGCGATCCAATGTATTCTATCCAACCATTCCACCGGCGCGATAAAGTAATAGCATCCCTTATGAACTACTACCAACAGAACCGCCAGACTTTTCTCGAAGGATTGCAAACCTTCCTGCGCATTCCGAGCATCAGTACACTTTCCGAGCATAAGCCGGATATCCGCCGCGCCGCCGAGTTCGTCCGCAATGAGCTGAGCGCCGCCGGCCTCCAAAGCGAGTTGATCGAGGGCAACGGCAATCCCCTGGTCTACGGCGAATGGCTCGGAGCGCCCGGCAAACCCACCTTGCTGCTCTACGGCCACTACGATGTCCAGCCGCCCGATCCGCTCGACGAATGGAAATCGCCCCCGTTCGAGCCGTCCGTGCGCGGCAACGATATCTTCGCTCGCGGCTCGTCCGACGACAAAGGCCAGACCTACATCCTCATGAAAGCCGTCGAGGGGCTGCTCAAAAGCAAGGGCCGCCTCCCGGTAAACGTCAAGTTCCTCATCGAAGGCGAAGAAGAAACCGGCGGCGAGCACATCGAGGAGTACGTCAAGAGCCGTCCGCCGCGGCTCAAGTGCGATGCCGCGGTCATCTGCGACACCGAAATGTTCGCCCCTGAGCTGCCCACCATCTGCGTCGGCCTGCGCGGCATCGTGTACGGCGAGCTGCACGTCGAAGGCGCCAATCATGATCTGCACTCCGGCGTCTACGGCGGTGCCGCGCCCAATCCGCTCCAGGCCATCGCCGAAATCGTCACCGCCCTCAAGGATCGCGACGGCCACATCCGCATTCCCGGATTCTACGACCGTGTGACTCCGCCCAGCTCCAAGGAGCGCGAAGCCTGGGCCCGCCTGCCCTTCGATGAGATCGATTACACCACCAAGGAAATGGGCGCCAGGCAGTTAGTGGGCGAGCCGGAAGTTCCCCTGTTCGAGCGCCTCTGGGCCCGGCCTACGTTCGAAGTGCACGGCATCCGCGGCGGCTTCGTGGGTGAGGGCGCGAAAACCGTGATCCCGGCGCGTGCCGTGGCCAAGATCAGCACCCGTCTGGTGGCCGACCAGCGCCCCGATGAAGCCATCGCGCAGTTGAAAGAGGCGGTGCGCAAAGCGGCTCCCAAAGGCGTCACAGCCGAGTTCAAGCTCATCCACTCCGCCGGGCCGTCGCTCGTGAATCCGGATAATCCGTTCATCCAAGCGGCCGCCCAGGCGATGACCGAGGCCTTCGGAAAAGAAACCGTCTACATCCGCTCCGGCGGATCGATCCCCATCGTCGGCGTGTTCGACGAGTTTCTCGGCATTCCCAGCGTGATGCTCGGCTTCGGACTTCCCGACGACAATCTCCACGCGCCCAACGAGAAATTTCACTTGCCCAATTTCTATCGCGGCATCGAAGCGGTGGCGCACTACCTGGAATCGCTCGGACGGTAGGCCATGGCCGCCGATGCCGCGACGCTTCGCAAGCTGGTCGCCCAGCACGCGGTGAACTACCAGGTGTGGCCGCACTACGAGCTGTCCGGCGGCCAGAGAGTCATGGTCGGGTTCGATCTCGAACTTTGCGGCACGCACGATCATGGTCACGCGCGGCTGAGTCCCGGATGCCCCTCTTGCGAACAAACCTATGAGGATCTGAAGACACTCGCGCAGGCGATTCTCCCGGCCGGGGATCGCTCGGCCGATTACGAGATCCAGCCCTTCGACAGCGCGCTCCACATTTCGTCGCATCATCCCGAGTCCGCTGAGGTCTTGCTGGATTTACGTGTCGAACATCATCAACACTACTTCTCACCAGTCGACGAATGTGAGGAGGGCTGTCTGAAGCAGGTCATCGACCGGCTCCAAGCCCTGGGCGTCGTGAGAGGCGGCGGAGTCCGCTGACCGCCTACGCGGCGCGCCGCTCCGGAGGCTTGTAGATCGCGGCGGCAACCATCCCGATGATGACCGTCTGCGCCATCCCGTAGAGAAACCATTCAAGCGCGAGATAGTACGGCACCGGAATAATCACATAGGTTCCGTACGCCGCCGGAATGGCAAAAACCAGGCCCATCAACAGGCCGAAGCGCACGCCCTCCAGCATCCCCCGTCCCTCGTAACCTTTCGCGAACAGGTACACGAAGACAAACGACAGGATGAAGTCATTCACCGCGTTGATCCACATCTTCGATAGGATGTCAGGACGCCAGACGCCGTGGATCGATGCATAGGTGGATTGGAGAAGCAGGCCGTTCACCACATAACCCAGCCCCACGGAAACCACAAACACGGCGAGGGTCGCCGCGAGGTAGCGTCTGACATTCATAAGTGCCCCCGGGCTACTTCGCCTTGAGGCTCTTCGTGATCTTGGCGCTGAGATCCTTCGTATCTTTGGTCTCCGGCACCGTCTTCAAAGCGTCGAGCGCCCGGTTGGAGAACAGCTTCGCCCGGTCCGGATTGTCGAGTCCCCGCGGGCCGTACAGCTTCGATTCATCGAACAGCGTACCCGCCATCGTGGTCACAAACGCCGCCCTCGGAACTTGCAGCGTGCCGGCTTTGAGCAGGTCCGCCGCCTTCGCCACGTCATCGGGAGCGCCGGCGGCTGCGCTCGCCTGGAGCAGCACTGCGCGCGCGATGGCCCGCTTTTCGGCCGTATCCACTTCCGTGGGCGTGAGCTGGACGCCGGTAGCCGCCTTCGTCAATTCCATTACCGGCACCGCGCTCCCCGTGGGAAACGGGTAGGCGATGGGCACCGGGTCGTCCTTGCCTTGCTCGAATTTGCCGAACACCTCGGCAAACTCCACCGCCAGGTGATCGGCCTGCTCGCGGTAAGTGTTGGTATGGCGCCGGAAATCCGTGGGATCGGCCTTGTTGGCGCGGGCGCCGGCGTCGAAGTTCTCCGCCAGATCCATGTAGCCCTTCGCCATCCCGGAGGTCATCACCAGCAGCCAGGGGCGCGCTCGCGCCGTGTATTCGTTGTCCGTCGCCGTGATTTTTTCCAAATGCTCGATCGTCTTGACGTAATCCTTCGTGCCGAATGTCTCTTGAGCCGCGGCCCAATAAAATGCCGGCGTTCCCGGCTCGGGACCGCTCGAGCCCTCACATGAAATCAGTACCAAACACGCAAGAACCGCTATCCCCGTTGCCATTCCGCGAATGGCGCTGGTGTGCATGGCTGCACCTCCGTTGTGAGAAGGTCTATCACAAAGATGACGGAAGCTGCAAGCAGCAGAAACTACCGGTAGGGGCGAGGCACGCGTCGAACGGCGCTGGCTGCTGTCATGCGGCCGGCGAGGACCGGCCCTGGCCAACTTCAGACGGCCGCGGCCGAGCCTATGGCGGCAGCCCGCGCTGATCCGGGGAACTCGATGCTGGCAGCCTCTTCGATACGGTCTCCCGATTCCGCTTCGTAGGTCACCCGCAGCTCATAGAGGCCCGGCAGCGCGTCCCGCCATTGCACGCGATGTTCGGCCACCGAACACCCGGGCTGTTCGATGTGTGAGGAAAAACCACAAGTCGTGCCGGTTCCGGTATGCTTCTGCTGCCCGTCGCGCCATAGCTCAAAATGAAATGTCCCGTTGGCCGGCACGGCTTGATCATGGGCACATCGCGGCCCGGAACTTCCGTCATAGACTGCGGTCTTGATGCGCGCGCTCAAGCCGTCAGCCACACTGCCGGCGCTGGCATCAGCATGAGCTTCAAACCAGAGAAATGGCGTCGTGCCGTCGCTATCCCCATGGTCCCTTTCCCTGGGTGTTCTTTCCTTGTCGCCTCTCCAGTCTTGCGACAACCGCCGTAACATGACCGCCTGGCGGCTGCGGTGCACGATTTCCTCGGGTGATTTCGCGGTGCCCAGCAGGAAGCAGTCCTCCCAGGCGGGCCCTGTGTCCGTGACGGTGGGATCGCGTTTCAATCCACCTTTTCCGATCGCCTGCAGTCTCTCAAACGCCCGTTGTATCTTTTCCTTGCGGTCCCCGATCAGGTCAGGCCGCAGCGTCTCGGCTTGGGCCACCGCGCTCTTCGCGGTGACGTACTTCAGCCGCTCTTCCAGCGTCAGGTTCTTGATCAATGAATCATCACCGCGCGGCGCGCTTCCCGTCTTCTGTCTCCATTGGTCGATTTGCGTCAATCGCGTTGCCAGATTGGGAAGGTCCTCAACCAGCGCGTGGTTCACAAACCATGCCTGCATCAGAATCCCCAGGTACCGCTGCCCCTGTTCGATCAGTCTCTTTCGGCTGGCTTCGTTGACGGCCAGGGAAACATCATAGTTCTTGAACGCGCCATCGTAGGTCCGGAAATAGGAAATGGCTTGGTCGAAGTTGAACAAGGCAAAGTCGAGCGGCTCTCCGGAACTGCTGAACGACGATGGATCGAGCGTCGCATAGGGCACCACGCCCCAGCCCAGACCGTAGTCGTCCTGTTCGCTGAGAACCTCCGCGACCGTTTCCCACCTGGCCAGCTCTTCGTCACTGAACAGGAACACCCGGTTCACGCGGACGCCGTTTTTCACCGCCTCGAAGTTCCGGTTCAGGTAGTTTTTCGCCGAATCCTTCCGGCTCTTCGGGTCCCAGAAGTGCAGGTGTTTATCGCTGATGGCGTTGAAACTGTCGCCGAATGTATCCAGCAGGCTGTCGTATAACTCGTAAGCCCGGCTGCCCGCCAGCGCAAACTTCCCCGATGCCAGCATCTCCAGCCCGTGGGTATACGGATGGATCACCAGCCGTTCCCCTAACGAGCGGAACGGCGAATTGGCCGAGATCGTATAGAACCGTGCCAGGTTCCTGAGACGATTCTCGATCTCCCCGGCCTGGTCGCGCAGGTCACCCCAAACCAGTCCCTGGATGGTATTCGCCTTTTGCAGATTGAACGCCACCACCACCATCAAGCCCAGCGCCAACGCGAAGCTCGAATGAATGGCGAGGTACAACAGAACCTCCGACCGGATGCCTAGCTGCACCCCTGTCGCGACGGCCGCATGCTCGCCGGCGGTTCCTTCTATGTACTGGCTGGTCACCCAGGCGCAACCCAGAAGACTGGCCAGCGTCAGCAGAACCAGCACTAACAGTTGCCCATGCTTGCGCGCAATACTGGCAAAGACCGCGCGCAAATGAAGCATCGTGCCGAACACTACCACGCTAAAAAGGGAAGCCAGAACCGAAAGGGGCTTTAACTTCTCCGGCGGCTCCAGGAATCCCACCGCGCCGGTCAGCAGCGGTATCGAACCCACCGCCGCTAAAAATCCGAAATATCGTTTTACGAAATCGAAGGATTCGGCGTCCTCCGGGGTACCGTCCGCACCGGTCCGAGCAGCGCTCGCAAGCGGATCATGATCCGGAATTTCAGCCATGCTCTACCTAGTGCCCAAATGGGGCTCAACAGGTTTAAGAATAATAAGGCCATTTTCCGGGTTTTGCAAGTAACATTTCCGGGCGCATTTCCCCGAATTAACGCACCACTAGGCCGCCCCAATAATAGCCGCCTTCAGCAGCGATGCCGCGAAAGGTGCTGGCTCAAGGCCCGGGACGCTCTCAGGTGCTCGCCGCGAAGGCGCAGCGCCTCAGTGAAAAAAGCGCGGTCGGGGGTTGACGACCGTAGCGCCAGCAGCTCGCCCGTCGACCATAGCCTGACCGTTCCGCTGAGCCGGTCGACAGGAACGCCCGCTTCGCTGACCTTGGCGGCATAGGCATCGCACGCCGCGGTGCAGTTACGTTGCAGCTCTTCCTTCTCCGCGCACCTCATGGCGATGAATGATAGCCTACTTCACCATCACCGATGCCGGCATGCTGCACACCGGCTCAGCCTGGCCGGGAGCCGCGGCGCACACTTCCACCGGAGTGGCGCCCGCGGGAATCCCCGTCGGGATTGCCACGGTCACCTGTTGCACGCCGGAAATCCCGGCGAGCGGCCCCGAGGATGCGACGTTCGCGATGGCCTGGCCCGCGATCACCGCGCTGACAGCGCCGCTGCCGGCCGAGATCAGTCCGGTGCAGAGAATCTCAATCGTCGTTCCCCGCGCTGCCGGATTCGCCGCGCTATTCAGCGTACCGTTCTGGTTCACGATGCCGGGGTTGAAGATGCCCGGCGCCACTACCGCCAGCGGCACCGTCTGCGCCGCGCTGAACTGGCCATTCACATCGACCATCATCTGCGACGATGCCTCCCCCGCAATCGACGCCGGCACCTGGAGGTTGATCTGCGTGGGAGATGTGTACAGCAGCGTCGCCGCCGTGCCGTCGAACGTGACCGAAACCTGCTCACCGTCCAGGCCCGACCCGAAAATCGCCGCCAGCGATCCCGGTACCAGCGGTCCCGCCGCCAGGCTCGCGGCGTTGAACACATTCGTGACCAGCGGCCCGCCGGTGGTAGGACCGGTTACGGTGAACGTCACCGGAAAACTCTTCGATCCCGCCAGCGGTCCCGCATCTACGGTCAGCGTCGCCTGGTACGTCCCCGGCGGCACCGCGCTCGGATGCGCATCCACCCGGATCGTCGCATCATTGAGGCCCGCATTCGGGGAGGCCGTCAGCCAGCCCGATCCGCTTTGATAAGTGATGCTCGCCGTCCAGTTCAATTCCCCCTGCCCCGTGTTTTGCACCTGTATGTACTCGGTTTGCAGGAATGCATTCTGGGCTGCGCTGAAGTTGAGCGCCGGCGCATTCACCAGCAGGTGGGGGAAATACGATGCGTTGCAATCCCCCAGCGCCGGGCAGTCCGAAGGCGGCGCAATGTTGATGAATCGCGGTACCGGCTGGTCGGCGGCCACGTGCACCGTCGACACCGGCCCGAACGAAATGTTCGCATACGCGGTCGTGCTCGAGCCGTTCCCGAACGGCGCCAGGCCCAAGAACGTGGGAAACTGCGCGCTCTCGCGGACATTCGGATTGGTGTCGGCTACCTCATAGACCACCGTGCCCGCGCCGTTGGTCAGCGGCACTTGAGTCACGGCATTGAACGGCGTCAGAAACGGCGGCTTGGGAAACATCATCGAACCGCCCGCACCGTTCTGGTCGGCTCCC
>JASHOO010000545.1 GCA_030041035.1 Bryobacteraceae bacterium
GGTGTCTCCCTCATCAGCCCCGTGCAGCGTGATTGCCACAATCGCGCCGGTCTCCATGTCCACCGCGTGCTCGGCTTTGTGAGCCAGGTGTGTGCGGCCGTCCTTCATCCTGGTGATGCGAGCGTCGGGATCATGCGGATGTGTCCAATCGTCATTCGATCCCTTCTTGGGCCGCTTGCGATCAAGCTTCGCCAACTGCTCTCGGGTGGGCGTCTCAATGCCGCTTTCCTTCGCCAGCGCGTGAGGAACTCTTCGTAAGGCTCGCCTGTGTCTCGCCGCACAATCGAGCGCAGCGCCGCATTCGCTTCCAAGGTCGTCGCGTCCACCCCGATCGTGGTTCCTTTCAGCAGCTTGTTTTCGGCCAGCACCTGCAGCACCCACTGAAACACCGCCTGGTGTGTTTCCACGTCGATCAACCGCCGCGTCCGCGAAATCGTCGAATGGTCCGGCACACTTTCATCCAGCGCGATGTGCACGAACGACCGGATCGACAGACTGTCGCTGGCCCGCCATGCGATTCCACGCTCCGAATCGATCCCTTCGAAATAGCCCACTATGAGCAGCCGGAAATAGATTCCCGGCGACAATCCCGGCCTCCCGACCTCGCCTGCATAGAACTGCTCGCAGATTGTCTCGACGTACTCGTCGAACTTCTTCTCATCCAAGATCTGATTCAACCGTTGGTAAAACGGATGGCTCGCGCTCACTGGCAGTGCCGCAGTCGGCGTCCACAACCCCTCCTGCCTGAACCGCTTTTTTCGTCGTCCCATCGCCATGATGTGAAGACGATCCCAACGCTCCCGAGGTCACCTTGCAACAGTTTGTTTGGAGCGGCCCGCTACCGTCGCACGACGGCGAACGCTGGAGTGGCAGCCGTGAGCACATCCATGCACGCCCAACCCGTGACGAACTGATAGTGAGTTACAGGCCCGCTCACGTCCTTCCAAGCACTGGACTGAAGGCGGGCGAACGCAGCGCCTTCTAGCCAATATGCGAAATGCTCGGATACTAACCCTTCATTTGGGGTATCGTTTTGTTCTGTGCTGAGCGGCATCTCATCTAAAATCCTGACGATGCACTGTTTGTCGAACGAAACCCGCAACAGATGAGTGTCGTCGTCGGGCAAGATGAAATCGGCTGTGATGCCGTTCGTTGACCACTCAAAGGAGACAAGGTCGCTTCGGCTTGCCTGAAGCGGCACATCAATCTTGATCGGGCTATACCTGGGCAATCAGCTAGAATAACAGCCCAATTGTTTTGCCGCGTTGGGGGCTGGCTGCCAGTTGCCAGCAGCAGGTTGCCAGAAACTCGAAGCCCGTCGCCTCCATCGTCCAGTCGGCGAAGATTCGGGATCTTTCAATCGCTCCCGGGCCAACATTCCAAGTGCGTTTCACCACGCGCTGCTAGGGGATCTTTGCCGCAATCACAGTTGCGATCCCAACTCCGCTCGCATCAGGTGGCGGACCGCGTTTTGTACCGGAGCTTGCGGCCTATTGCGGTGGGCGAAGAACTGACGGTGGATTACCGCTTTTCCCCGAAAGCCCAGAGGGTCCCCTGCTTGTGCGAGTCGCCCAAATGTCGCGCGAGCATTAATGTCACAGCTCCTACCAATATTGTTCATTGAACGCGGATATCCGCGGGAGATGTTCATTTTCGGAGCGGGGACGGGGCGTTGGTCGATCCGATTCCAGCGAGAGGACTATTTCAGTCGGCGGCGCAGGTGGCTCGGCAGATCCGAGCGGGTGATGAGGCCGAGGAAGTGATCGTTCTCGACGACTAAGGCGACCAAGCCCTGATCGAGGATGCGCTCGACATCCTGAAGTGAGGCGGTTGGCGGAACGGTTTCGAGGCGGCTGGTCATGGCTTCGCGGACGGGGCGGCGGAAGTGCGATTCATCGTCGTGCACGGCGAGCAGAAGGTCGGACTCGTCGAGGATGCCGACGGCGCGGCCGTCCTCGATCACGGGCACCTGGGAGACGTCGGCGATGCGCATACGCTGGAAAGCGGTGAGGAGGGTGTCGTCGGGAGTGACGGTGATGACCGCGCCCTCTTCGTAGCGGCGGGTGAGCAGGTCGCGCAGCGTGCCGGTTACGGGGCGCTCGAGATAGCCATTGTCGATCATCCAGTAATCGTTGAAGAGTTTGGAGAGGTACTTGTTACCGCTATCGGTGACAAACGTGACGATGCGTTTGGGGCTGGATTGACGGCGGCCATATTCGAGGGCGGCGGCGACGAGCGTTCCGGTGCTCGAGCCGGCCAGAATGCCGGATTTGCGAAGGAGATCGCGGGCGATGGAGAAACTTTCGCGATCGGTGATGGTGAAGGCGGCGCGCACGCGCGAGAAGTCGGCGATTTTGGGGACGCAGCTTCCGCCGATGCCCTCGACGGCGTAGGAACCGGACGGGCCGGGCTTGCCGGTGAGCGCGTAGCCGGCGAGCGCGGAGCCCTGGGGATCGGCGAGGACCATTTCCGTTTCGGGCGCGACGCGCGCGAAGAAGCGGCTGAGGCCGGTGATGGTGCCGCCGGAGCCGACGCCGCAAACGACGGCATGGACCTGGTGATTCATCTGCGCCCAGATTTCGGGTCCGGTGGTCTCCTCGTGCGCCTGGGGATTGGCGGGGTTGGCGAACTGGTTCACGTTATAAGCGCCTGGGGTATGGGCGGTGATGCGCGCGGCCAGGTCCTGGTAATAGTCGGGATGGCCGGGGCTGACGTCGGAGCGCGTGATACGGATATCGGCGCCAAGGGCGCGCAGGTGGGCGATTTTTTCGGTGGACATTTTGTCGGGGATGACGAGAATGAGGCGGTAGCCTTTGACGGCGGCGACGAGCGCGAGGCCGAGGCCAGTGTTGCCGGCGGTGGCTTCCACGATGATGTTGCCGGGCTGCAATTGGCCGGAGCGCTCGGCGGCGGTGACCATGGAGAGGGCCATGCGGTCCTTGATGGAACCGCCGGGGTTCTGGCTTTCCAGCTTGAGAAAGACACGGCACGGTCCGGCGTCGAAGCCCTGGAGCTCGACGATGGGGGTGTTGCCGATGAGTTGGAGAACCGTGGCGGGGATGGCGGGGGCGGACATAGCGTGCACTTTACAGTGTCGCGCGAAAAGGGGGAATCAAGTTCACCGCAGGGACGCGGAGACGGGAGAAAGGCAAGAAGAGCGCCCGCGGCGGGTGGGGACGAAATTGGGATTTGAGGTCCGTCCCTATTTTTTTGGCGGATGGGGGCGACTCAAGCGTTTGGACGCAGCGGTGCACTCATCGGATGACTCGCCGGGCTTCCGCGGCTTGCGCGGTCTTCGAGGTCACAGTGTACGTACCGAGCGGGGCGTAAGAGGCTCCCAGGGGCCAGCCCGTTCCCGGCCCGAAGACGTAGATGATCTGAGTGCCGTCGAAGGCGGGCGTGAAGGAGAGCGCCAGGTTCAGGGTGAGTGTGGCGCCCGAGAGTGAGGCCGACGAGTTGGCCGCGTTGAGGGTGCACTGGGAATTCGCAAGCTGAGGCCCGGAGCCGAGCGTTCCGTCCACGGGGTCGTTGGCGGTGGGGGCGGCGTTCGCCACGTTGGGATCGAGCGTGATGTTGTTGTTGCCGAAGTAGACCAGTGCGCATCCGTAATCGAAGAACTGCACGGTTCCGAAGGCGGTCGAGGTAGAGAAGGCGACAATGATCTGGTCGCCCTCATAGTAATCGGAGGCCTGATAGAAGCCGTCCACAGTGAAGGTGAAGGTCTGCTGGGAGCCGGAGCCGTTGGCGGGGGTGACCGAGACGGGCCGGAAAGCGAACGCGATGGTCCAGGTTCCGGCCTGCTGCCAGCCGCAGGCGGTCGCCTGGCTCTGAGACTGCATGTAGATGTTGTCCAGGTTATTGGCGAAACGGTTGGTGAAGTCGATCTGGAGGCTCAGCGTGGCTGTGGTTCCAGAACCGGTGAGCGTGGCGGTCTCGGGGTGCAGAACGCATTGGCCATTGGCCAGCGTCCCCGCGGCGCCGACGGCGACCGGGCCCAGCCAGGAGTCA
>JASHOO010000546.1 GCA_030041035.1 Bryobacteraceae bacterium
CAAGCTGCTCGTTGTCGGCGAGCTTCCCGGATTCCGCGGCCGGCCTTTCGTGCACGTGAGAGCTGTGCGTAAGCGCGCGTTGTAACAGTTCCCGAGTCTCGAAGTGGTGACCGATGAAGGTCTCGAGTGCGGAAAGGTCGGGGTGCATCGCGGCACGCCGGCGTCGGCGCTATTGCTTCTTAATCTCGACCTGCGGCGGAGCCGCCGCTGGTGCTGGCTGTGTGCTGGCGGCCTTCAACTGGGTGGCGCGGACCTTCTCCGCTTGCGCGTATTGCTTGATGGAGGCCGGAATGTCCGGCATAGCCATGACCTTTTCCAGGAGCGGAATCGCATCGTCAGGTTTCTTGGCCTGATCGTCGGTTACCGCCAGCTGAATCATGCTGACTGGAGTGGGAGACAGATCCACGGCCTGTTTCAGCTCCGCAATGGCGGCGTCATAATTCTTGCGGGCTCTGGCAGCGTATCCCAGCGCTTCGTGGCCCTGCGCCAGGTAGTCATTTTTGGCGTCTGTCCACTGCGCGTCTGAGAGTTGGGGATTCGGCTTGGGCGCCTCTTTGACAAGTTCCATGGCATCTTTGGCGTATTTCTCCGCTCTGGTGAGCTTCTCCTCGCGATCCAGGTCAAACTCGCGCGTGCGCTGCGCGATGCCGGTGGCCAGGATGAGCATAGCGGCGTACTGCTTGGGATCCGTCTTGACAGCCTGCTCGGCGTAGACAATCATTTTGTCGTAGTCATTTTTCTGCTGATACGCCGTCGCTTCCACGTAAAACGCGAGCGCTTTGTAATCCGTATCCGCGTATTTCGTGAGCAGGTTCTCGGCAGCCTTAATGCGCGCATCAGGATCCTGCGCGCCGAGCATCTGCCGTAAGGCGTCCAGTTCGCCCTGGGACTTCGGCGCGGGCGGCTTCTGATCGGCCGGCAAAGCCGTGAGCGCCCCACACAATGCCAGCATCGGGATGGTCAAAATTCGTAGCATGCAAAAACTCCTTTTAGTTCTGTTGTTTCTTGAAGGAATCGCGTATGCCCTGTTCCGCCGCTTGGCGCGCGGCCGCTGAGGCACCATCTATCGCCAGCGCGGTCTGATAGTGTTTGGCGGCCTCCTCGCGATCGCCCGCGATATCAGAGAGGCGGCCCAGATAAACATGTGTCCACGCTTTGGTCCAAGGATCCGGGGCCGATTCCAGCACCTTCTGAAAAAGCCGCTCTCCCATCTCCGGTTCGTTTTCCAGCACCGCGATGCGTGCCAGGCCGTAATACGCCCGCGCGTGCATGGCTTGGTCGCTGTAACGTTCAAGGACATGGAGGTAAGACTGCTTGGCCTGATCGTAATCCTTGCTGCTGTACAGCTTGTCCGCCGCTTCAATGGCCTTTTCGGCAGGACTTGGCTCGGGCGCACGCGGTTGAGCTTCCACGATCTTGGCCGTGCGGAGCCTGGGGTGCTCGGCGAATTGCACCTTGGAGAGCCGCTGATCCTCGCGCACCACATCCAGGCGTTGGATCATTTCGGGGAAGAACAGGCGCATGGCTTGCGGTTGTTTTTCGTATCTCGTGAGTTGCTCGGCAAAAAAAGGCGTTAGGATGTAGCCTTCACGGAGCGATTCGTCAACGGTCTCCGGCGCCCCGGGCAATTTCGCTTCAACGGCTTTGATCAGCGACTCCGTGGTGAGAAGCAGGAAATCCGATTTGTACACCGGTTCGAGCGCAGGAGCGCCTTCTGCATAGTCGATGAGTGAGTTCCTTTTCACGATGTCGTCGCCGTATTTGGTGGCCAACGGATCGAGCAGATAATGCAGATAGGCGTGCCGGACGTCCAGCACGCGAGCCTCGGCCGAGGGCGTCACTACCACAAAATAATCATCGGCGTAGCTGCGCGTTTGCACCTGGTTCGGAGCGCCCAGCAGGTCCAGATAAACTTGAAAATGCCGGCCGAGAAAGCCCGCCGTGTCATTGCGCAGGTATGCGTTCACTTCGAGGATGGCGCGTGATACCGGTGCGTGGTATTGCATGAGCGCGCGGTCGAATGCCGGCTGCGACCGGTTCCACAGATCCGATATGTTCGCCTCGCGGTAGAAGCGAATCAGCAAAGGCGTGAACCCTTGCATCTTGCGAACATCGGGCGGCAGCTCCACGTCCCGGTAGCGGAACTTGAAATCGGGCGGATCGCCCACCGAGAGCGCGAAGGAAATATATTGCCCCAGCTCTGCGGCCGGGTTGTCCTGGTGATGCTCGGCAACGAACTTTTTGAGGTCGGCCAGCACCGGCGCGTGCGATGCCTCGACTGCCTGGCGTACCTGTTCCCGCAGAGGATCATTGTTCGGGGACGCAAGGTCGGCGTCGTACCCTGCCGCGTTAATGGCGGCGAGAACGGTGAACAGTGAGGGGCTGCAATCCAACTGACCGCGCTCGGCCGAACCGCAAGGTGCTGCCATCGCGACGAGTAGGGTGAACCACAGGAATTTTTTCAAACGGTTTTGCCTTGAACGTTTTCAGTTTATCTTATTCCGGACTCGGGGATTTTCCCTGGGCGCGGGCGCTGTGCGGCGAGTTCGGCATCACGAGCGTCCGACGGCGTATAATTAGAACGCTATACAGTTCAACCCCATGGGCGTTTCCGCCGCAAGGAGAAGGATCTCGCATATAGATGTCTACGATTGAGGTTTCCCCTGCCTCGCCACGTTCCGGCGAAGTTCAGCAACCAGTCGTCAACGATTTCAGTATCCAAGTCGCAACCATCAACGGTTCCGGCAGCCAGACCGCGAACAGCGTTCTGATGCGCGCTATTTTCCAAATGGGTGTTCCCGTCTCGGGAAAGAACATGTTCCCATCCAACATTCAGGGGTTGCCCACGTGGTTCACCATCCGGGCCAGCAAACACGGGTACATCGGCCGCAAGAAGGAGGTCGATTTCCTGGTAGCCATGAATCCGGAGACGGCGCGCGAAGATGTAATGAAGCTCGATAGCGGCGCCGGTGTCGTGTACGACGAACCGCTCAAGCTGGACGGGTTGCGCTCCGACCTGCATTTTTACCCCGTTCCTTTTGACAGGCTGGTAGGCCCGGTGTGCCCCGAGGCTAAGCTGCGCAAGTTGGTGCGGAACATGATTTACGACGGCGTGGTGGCCTACCTCCTATCCATCGATCTGGAGGAGATCCACAAGGCGCTTTTCAAACAGTTTGGGAAGAAGAAGGCCAAAGCCGCGGAGTTGAACTGGGGAGCATGTCAGGCGGGGTTCGACTACGCGTCCAAGACCTTCACCAAGAGCGACCCCTACCGCGTCGAGCGAATGAACGCCACCACGGGCAAGATTATTATTGACGGCAACGCCGCAGCAGCGCTCGGCTGCGTATTCGCCGGCGTCACTGTGGTGACTTGGTATCCGATCACACCCTCTTCCTCGCTGGTCGAGTCCATGATCGGATACCTGAAGCGCTTCCGCATCGACAAGGAAACGGGAAAAGCGACTTATGCCGTCGTACAAGCGGAGGATGAGCTCTCAGCGATTGGCATGGTGCTGGGTGCGGGATGGGCCGGAGCCCGTTCTGTGACTTCGACGGCCGGTCCAGGCATTTCGCTGATGTCCGAGTTCGTGGGGCTGGGCTATTACGCGGAGATCCCCGCGGTGATTTTCGATGTGCAGCGCGTTGGACCCTCAACCGGCTTGCCGACGCGCACAGCACAAGGAGATATCCTTTCCACAGCACTCCTCTCTCATGGCGATACCAAGCATCCTCTGCTTTTTCCCTGCTCGCCCGAGGAGTGCTTCAGTATGGCCGGAGAAGCGTTCGAACTGGCGGAGCGGTTCCAGACGCCGGTTTTCGTTATGACTGACCTGGATCTCGGCATGAACAATTGGATGGCGGATCCGTTCGAATATCCGACGCGGCCCATCCACCGCGGCAAGGTTCTCACGGCGCAGGACCTAAATCCTCTGGGCGGCTTCGCGCGTTACAAAGACGTGGATGGTGACGGCGTCGGCTACCGTACGCTGCCGGGCACAGATCACCCGCAAGCCGCCTACTTTACGCGCGGCAGCGGCCACAATGAAAAAGCTCAGTACACCGAACGTGAAGACGACTACGTGCACAACCTGGACCGGCTGGCCCGCAAGTTTGAATCGATTCGCGCGCAGGTTCCGCGCCCGGCGGTGGATTACAATCCGAAGGCGGAAATTGGCTTTGTGGCCTTCGGCACTTCGCACTACGCCGTCGCGGAAAGCCGGGATCAGTTGAAGTCTGAATTCGGCATCGAGACCAGCTACCTGCGGTTGAAGGCCTATCCGTTCACGCCGGAGCTGCTCGATTTCGTCCGGCGTCACGAGCGGATTTATGTAGTTGAGCAAAACCGCGATGCGCAGATGCTGGGATTGATGCGGATGGACTTTGACGCGGAGGACATCGCCAAATTGCGCAGCATGAAATACTACGGCGGGCTGCCGCTGGATGCGCGCACCGTCACCGATGATGTGGTTCATCAGGAGGAGAAATGAGCACCACCGTTACGCCGCCGCCCAAAAAGTTGAACCGCATTGGCCTGGAAATCACCAACTACAAAGGCTCCAAGACCACCCTTTGCGCCGGCTGCGGCCACAATGCGATCTCCGAGCGGATTATTGAATGCTTCTATGAGCTCGGCGTGCAGCCCTGGAATGTGGCGAAATTCTCGGGAATCGGCTGCTCGTCCAAGTCGCCGGCATACTTTCTCGGGCTGTCCCACGGTTTCAACGGAGTGCATGGTCGCATGCCATCAGTGGCCACAGGTGCCATGTTAGCCAATCGCACCATCTTTGGGATTGGAGCCACCGGCGACGGCGACACGGCCTCCATTGGCCTCGGGCAGTTCATGCATCTGCTGCGCCGCAATCTGCCGTTCATCTACATCATTGAGGACAACGGCGTATATGGCCTGACCAAAGGCCAGTTTTCGGCAACCGCCGATCTGGGCTCGAAACTGAAGACTGGCGTGATCAACGACCTGCCTCCGTTCGACTGTTGTGCGCTGGCCTTGCAATGCGGGGCAACGTTCGTGGCGCGATCTTTCTCGGGCGACAAGCGGCAACTCCAAACCATTCTGAAAGCGGCCATCGCGCACAATGGCCTGTCGGTGCTGGATGTAATTTCCCCGTGCACCACGTTTAACGACCACGAAGGTTCCACCAAAAGCTACAGCTATATCAAGGAGCACGACGAACTTCTCAATGAGATCGACTTCGTTCCCTTCTATGAGGACATTGCGGTGGAGATCGCCGAGGGAGAAGTAAAGGAAGTCGAGATGCATGATGGCTCAAAGCTTCGCATCAAGAAGCTGGGCCGGAACTACGATCCCACCAATAAGTTCGATGCCCTCCGGGCGATCGACGAAGCGAACCAGAAGGGTGAGGTGCTCACCGGCGTATTCTATGTGGACACCAACAAGCCGAACTTCATGGATCTTTTGAACCTTGACGATGCCCCCTTGGCAACGATGCCGGAATCGAAAGTCCGGCCATGCAGAGACGTGCTTGACCAGGTGATGGAAGAGCTGCGTTAAGATGTCGCTCAGGGACTGACCTTCTCGCTGGAGCGTTAACGAGGATGTCCAAAGCAACAGCCTCTCCCGAAACGGACGTCGTCAACCGGGGAGAATTAACGCCTCTGTATCGCGTGGTGCTGCTCGACGACGATGATCATACCTATGATTACGTCATCGAGATGCTGCAGAAGATCTTCGTCTTTTCACTGGATCAAGCCTACCGTCACGCCGAGGAGGTGGATACCTGCGGCCGCACTGTTCTGCTGACCTGCGAGCTTCCCGAGGCGGAGTTTGCCCGTGACCAGATCCACGCATATGGTCCGGACCGGCGTCTGCCGCGATCTAAGGCTTCGATGTCGGCAGTTGTCGAGCCAGCTGGTGCGGGCGAGCCGCGTTAGCTGTGCTGCTATCATGGTTCAATGCATTGGTCTAATTTGTTTGTTATTTCGGCAGGCGTAGCGTATCTTTCCGCGCAGACTCCTGGGGGTCAGACACCCGCAGCTCCTCCCGTTCACACCGTAGTCACCCCCGGCACTCCTTCCGTTACACCGCCCGCGGCTCCGGTTCCGCCGGACAAGGTCATTCTCACCGTTGGTAGCGAGAAGATCACCGCTCAGGAGTTCGAAGAGATCGTCGATGCACTTCCTGAACAAGTTCGAGCGCAGGTGAGGGGACCGCAGAAACGGCAGTTCGCCGAGCAGTTAGTGCGGGTGAAGGTCTTGTATCAGGAGGCGATGAAGCGGAAGTTGGACCAAAACCCTCGTCTACAGACGCAGATCGAACTGCAACGTGAGAATACTTTGGCTGGCTTTCTCATGCAGGAGATGACGGCCAACGCCCAAGTCGACGACGCAACGGCCCGCCAGTATTACGAGCAGCACAAGGCGGATTACGAGAGTGTCCACGTGCACCACATTTTGATTCGGGTAAAGGGTTCCTCCCTTCCCGTCCAACCCGGCAAGAAGGAACTGAGCGACGAGGAAGCTCTGGCGAAGGCGCAGGAAATTCGTAAGAAGTTGTTGGCTGGCGAAGACTTTGCCACGCTGGCCAAGGCGGAATCAGATGACGTTCGCTCCGGAGCTAATGGCGGCGATTTGGGAACCTTGAAGCACAATCAAACCGTGCCGCCGTTCGATCAAGCCATCTTTAGTCTGCCGCCAGGCCAGCTCAGCGAACCGGTCAAGACTCAATTCGGCTATCACCTGATTAAGGTCGATGAGCATGAGACCAAAACGTTTGATGAGGTGAAGGCGGATGTCGAAAAGAAGGTTCGCCCTGAACTGGCCCGCAGTGCCGTGGCGAATCTCGAAAAACAAACAACCGTGGTAATCGACGACAGCTTCTTCGGTCCGGCGGCTACTCCGGCATCCGCCGCACCAGCGCACCCTGCACCACCCTCGGCCGCCCCTGCAGCCAAGTAAGATTTCGCGGTTACTGTTTCCGGAAGAAAGGACTGTTGGATTCCTCTACGGCTGGAAACGTCTTGGAAATATGGTCGTGCCAGGTCAGCTTTTCTTCATCCACCAGTGCCCAAAGCAGACCCACGCCGCCAGCGCAAACGCTTAGGCATGCCCCAAGGATGCGCAGCAACCTCTCGCGGCGGCCCGCCGAGAACCCGTCAAAATCGATCAGGCGCAACTTGGTCCACCGCATGCCCAGCGTCTCGCGCCCTGACCACACCCAGAGCAGGCTGTAAAACAGCGCTAGTGTTCCGAACACGCCTATCAAGAAGGGAATGGTCTGGCGATTCAGGTGAAACATTCCTCCCATGAGATGAAAAGTAAACAGAAATGCACCAAATCCGATGAAGATCATCCCTCCGTCCACCGCCGAGGCAATCGCGCGATGCTTCGGACTGGCGACGGTGGCGTCGCAATAAATCACCGCTTCGACTTGGGTCCTCAGAGTTCTGGGCCCTTGGGGTGGAGGCACCAGAAAATCCAATCCGGGCTGAACATCGTTGTCCGGCGGCCCTTCGGAACGGCGCCTTGGCTCGCTCCGGGGCGGGGCAGGCCTGCGTGGCGCTGGCTGAGGGACATCCCGCCCTTGGACTGGTGCCGGCGGCACCAGGGGTTGAATCCGATGCGCTGCGAATGATTCAAATGGAATGATCTTGGAGGCTGAGCTTTCCTCAAAACCTAACCCCTGGGCAACCGGAACACGGTTCGAGCTGCCCGCGACCACCGGCTTTGCCGCTAACATGGCCGCGGGGAGTTCCTCTAATGCCAGTGCTGGCGCGGACCGGCTGGCGGGAAACTGCTGCGCTGCGGTCGCGGTAATGCTGAGCCGTCGCCCGCAACGGCAGCAGCGATGTTCATCTTCCGCATTCCAGCTCTGGCAGTATTTACAATTCATACCTTCACCCGCGCGCCGCCGCCGCCAGTTATGCTACGTTGCTCAATTGAGGCCCTTCGCGCTTGGTTGCTCTCCTTGTCTGAATAACACGTGTGTTCCCGTTTGTCACGGATTTTCCTCCCCTGCCGGAATTTTCCTTGCCCTGATTTTTGCGGCTGGTTTGTTGCCGGCACAGACTACGGCCACAGCAAAGCCTGCTAGCCCGCCCTCCACGGCAAATGCTGTCCCCGACTTCAGCCGCAAAGCGCCGCCTAACGCGCCCCCACAAGGTTATTGGGATATCAGCGCTGACCACGAGGAGAGTTACGGCTCCAAGCGTTACTTGAAGGGCCATGCTCGAATCGAGGGCTCTGACGTCCTCCTCACAGCCGACGAAATTGAATCCGACGACGACACCGGCGAAGTCACGGCCAAAGGAAATGTCGTTTTCCATCAGTACGTTCACGACGAAGAGGTCCATGCTGACCGTGCGGAATATAACACCCAGGACGAAAACGGGAAGTTTTACAATGTGCGCGGTTGGAGTCGAACCCAGGTCATTTCCAAACCCTTTGCACTGACCACCAGCATGCCTCTCTATTTTGAAGCGGAATGGGCGGAACGGGT
>JASHOO010000547.1 GCA_030041035.1 Bryobacteraceae bacterium
GGAAGTGTATCCGGTGTCGTACGGGATCGGAGCGGAGGCGTGCTTCCGGCCGCGACGGTCAACTTGGTGAACGTGGCCCTGAAGACCCAGTTCCGGGCGACCACCGATGCACAAGGCTTCTACTCCTTCCCGGCCCTGCCGGTGGGGCACTACGATCTGACCGTCGCAGCCGTGGGCTTTCAATCACAGAAGAAATCGAACATTGCAGTGGACGCCGATGCAGCCATCCAGTTCGACATGACGCTGGAAGTCGCCGGACAAAGCGAAACCGTGACGGTTGTGGACAACAACGCCAACCTGCAAACGCAGGTGGACACGGTGGCCACGCATTTAGGCGAAGTGGTTTCGGATACGCAGATCCAGGCAATGCCACTGAACGGGCGCAGCTACACGGACCTGCTCGCCATCCAGCCAGGTGTCAGTCCGGTGACGACTCTGACCCCGACGTCCGTCATCATGGCCGGTGTCACCGGGACAATCACTCCTTCGGGCGACTTGAATCCCGGCGATCTTTCCATCGATGGACAGCGCGAATCGGCGAATGGATTCATGGTAAACGGAGTCGACGTGCAGGAACACATGAACGGTGGTACATCGGTGATTCCGAATCTCGATTCGATTCAGGAATTCCGTGTTCTCACTAACAACTTTGATCCGGAGTACGGCAACTATAACGGCGGCATGGTTAATGTCGTGACCAAGTCCGGCAGCAATGCTTTCCACGGCGATGCGTTTGAGTTCGTGCGCAACACGGATCTTGATGCCCGCAATTTCTTCGACGCCACGGTTGCTCCCTACCAGCAGAATCAGTTCGGCGGCACACTAGGAGGGCCGGTTCTCAAGAACAGGCTGTTCTTCTTTCTCGATTATCAGGGCACGCGAACCATCGAGGGCATCTCGGCTCCGGCCACCACGGTGCTATCCCAGGCGGAGCGCGCCGGCAACTTCCGTGATGCCGAGAGCACACTGACCGGAACGGTGAGCGGGCCGTACATCGCACAACTTCTCACACAAAAACTGGGTTATGGGGTTACGGCCGGCGAGCCGTATTACACGGCTAACTGCACCAACTCGGTTCAGTGTGTTTTTCCCAATGCCATCATCCCGCAAAGCGCGTGGTCGGCGCCGGCGCAGAATCTGCTGAAATATATTCCGCTGCCGAACATCGGCACGAATCAGTTTGCGACATCCGCTTATCCGGAGACCGTGCGCGATGACAAAGCTGGCAGCCGCATCGACGCCAACACAAGAATCGGGCAGATTTCGGGTTACTATTTCGTCGACGATTACTCACTCGACAATCCTTATCCAGGTCAGCAAGGCGGCGCGACTATTCCCGGTTTCGACGCTTTGACCACCGGTCGCGCGCAAGAGTGGAGCATCGGCGACACCAAGGTTTTCGGCGCAACCGTGGTGAACGAATGGCGCGGCGGCTTTCTGAGAAACGTCAACAACATCGGCCAGCCGCACGGGGGCCTAGGGGTGCCGCTCCAATCGCAAGGTTTCGTGACGGGCGTCGGAACGCCTGGGATCGTGGTGCAAGCTCCGGAGTTTGAGGGCGTCGAAAATATCGTTTTTCCGTCGTTCGTAATGGGGGTTCCGGTGACCAACCTGGATCAGTGGAACAACACGCTGTACCTGAGCGATACCATATCGAAAGTGATCGCAACCCACACTTTGAAATTCGGCGTACAGTTTCATGACGACCAGGTGAATGAGAATCCGAACGCGACCTTCAACGGGACCTTTATCGTGGACGGAACCCAAACCGGCAATCCGTTCGCGGATTTCCTGCTGGGGTTCCCGAGCAATTTCACGCAGACCACCGGCCAGCGATTTTATCTGCGAGATCGTTATGCTGGAGCATTTGCCGCAGATAGCTGGCGGGTTCGATCGAACCTGACCTTCAATTTCGGATTACGCTGGGACCTGATCCGCCCGTGGTCGGAGAAATACAATAACATCCAAACGATTGTTCGTGGCGAGCAGTCTGTTCTTTATCCAAACGCGCTACCGGATCTGGTTGTCCCCGGCGATCCCGGCATTCCGTCCACACTCTCGCCAACGAAATATAACAATTTTGCGCCGCGCGTCGGAGTGGCATATTCGCCGAACCTCAAGGATGGCATCCCGCATAAGATTTTGGGAGATTCGGGAAAAAGCAGCATCCGCGCAAGTTACGGGATCTTTTATACGGCATTTCCCGGGCTGAGTGCGGGTGTCATGTACGGGGTTCCACCGTTCGGTTACAACTATCTGAGCCCCTCGCCGCCGCTACTGACAACGCCGTTTATCAATGCCGCCAATGGGGCCGAGAATACGGATCCTTTCCCGTTGGCATTTCCGCCGCACAATGTATCGGCGTCGAATCCGTACAACGCCTTCGATTGGCCGGCCGTTACACCGATCGCCGCGGATCCTTATTTCTATTACCGCAACAGAGCGCCCTACACGGAGAACTACATGTTATCCATGCAGCGGCAGATTCATGTCAATTCGTTGCTGACGGTCAGCTACGCGGGCAACCAGGGCCATCACCTGCTGGTGGATGTGCCGACGAACATCGGGAATCCGGCGCTGTG
>JASHOO010000548.1 GCA_030041035.1 Bryobacteraceae bacterium
TTGGGGAACCAGACAACGTCCACCACGGGGCGCTGGTCCGCAACGTCCTTCATCACGATGCGAACAGTCTCGCCGCTCCGGGCGCTGCGGTTCTCCGGGAACTCCCTGGTAGTGAACGACGCCCACTCGTGGATGTAGATCTCGGGTGTCGAGCCGAGTAAGATGATGCGCCCTTCATCATTCAGCAAGCGCCGCAAGCCGCGTAACAAATCCCGTCGCCTGGCAACGTCGGGAATATTGTCGAAGGCAAAGGCGGACAGAACGAGGTCGAAGCTGCCCGGCGCGAATGCGTTGAAATCGCCCTCTTCGACCAATTGATAGGTTCCGCCGGGGTCGGCGCTCCTGGCCAGATCGATCATGCTCGTCGAAATGTCGATACCGATCGCGTCGAAGCCAAGCCGTTTCAGGAACCTGGTGGAGCGGCCGGCGCCGCAACCGAAATCGAGAGCCGTGCGCCCCTGGACGTGCTGGGCGATAATCGCCGGCAAATCGCGGTACGCCAAATAGTAGGTGCCGGGGAACTCGAGGGTCGCATAAGCTTCCGCTCGCCGAGTGTCCTCATAAACGTTGGAAAACGGCATTGGTCTGCCTCATTACTTAGTGTATGACTCCAGATGCATGTCCCCGCTCCTCGAAATGTTTACAAGTTATTTTGACGCGGAACGTACGTTGCCGGCTCAGGGCTGGGCCATCTTGCCGGAGATGGTCAGGGGCAGATCCTCTACGAACTCGATGATGCGGGGCAGCTTGTACTCGGCCAGGCGCTCGCGGCACCGCTCGATGACGTCACGGCGCGTCAGGGTAATTCCGTCACGGACGGCGATGCGCGCACGGATGACCTCGCTACCGCGGCCATCGGGAGCGGCATCGACGCGACAGCCGGAGACGCCGGAGAGGGATTCGAGCGCCATTTCGATTTCAACGGGATCGACTTTCGTGCCACTGACGTTCATGACGCGGCCGACGCGGCCGGTGAGATAGAGATTTCCATGCGGGTCGAGGTAGCCGATATCCCCGGTCCGAAAGAAGCCCTGGTGAAAGACCTGGTGATTGCGATCGGGATCGCCGAGGTAGCCGGACATCACGGCGGGCGAGCGCACGGCCAATTCGCCGGCCACGCCGCGATCCATGGACTCGCCGCCGGGCCCGAGGCATCTGATTTCTACTCCGGGAATGGGTGTGCCGACGAAAAAGCCGGGGCCGGGTGGCGGATCCCGATCGGAGGCATCGAGGGAGATGACGTTGGCTTCTGACGATCCGTATAGCTGGCGCAGACGTATGCCAAACCGGGTTTTCCACCGTTCAACCTCATCCTGCGGGAGCCGGGCGCCTGCGGAGATGCAGGTTTTCAGCGGGGCCAAGAGACCGGGGTCGCTCACGCGATCTGCCAGAAGCCGGAAAACGAGAGGCGAACCGACGAGGACATCGGTCTCGTCGCGATGCACCTGTTCGGCGCAGGCGGCTGGAAGGAAATGGCGCACCACGACCAGAGACGCGCCGTTCATTAACGCGAGCAACATGCAGTTGTGAAAGCCGTTGGCATGGTAAAACGGGGCCACTCCGAGAAAGCGGCGGCCGGGGCCGATGTGGAGGACACCGGCGGAACTCCGTGCACCCGCGACGAGATTGGCGTGGGTGCGGGGAACGATTTTGGGCAAGCCCGTAGAGCCGGAGGTGATCAAGTATAGTGCGGGAGCTTTTTCCAGACTCTGGGGTGCGGGAACGGAGCGGGGCGGGGAATCGGTTTCCCACGCAGCGGCATCGTCCAGTGTGTATACGGAAGCCGGAGCGAGAGTCTCGCCCACGCCATCCCATTCCTGGCGGAGCTGGGGCTCGGTAAGGACTCCGCGCAGCCTCAGCCGTCCGGCAAGCCCGCCAAGCTCCGGCGCGCGCCATTGCGGGTTGCAAGGCATGAAGACGCCGCCCAGCTCGGAGATCGCAAAGAAACAGGCGGCAAACTGCCACGAATTCGTCAGGGAGGCTGCGACGACGTCCCCCGGGCGAAGGCGGAGCGAGTCTTCGAGCCAGCGGGCGATGCCGTTGATTCTCTGTGCCAGACCGCCGTAGGTGATTCGCTCGTCCCCGTCGACGATTGCCGGATGGTCCGGGTTCCTCGCCGCAATCTGGCGCAAGTGGGCGCCGATCATGGTTTCGAGTCTAGACCGTGTCGGGCGCGCTCCTCGACATAAGCCGCCAGTCGCGGGAGGTCGGTCACGAAATCCAGGTCGAGGAATTGCGGTTCGATGGAAATACCAAATTCCTTCTCCACGGCGCTCACAAACTCGAGCACGGCGAGCGAATCCAGGCCCGTCAGCTCGTCGAGTCTCTGTGCATCGCGCAGGTCGTTGGCATCGAGATTCAACGCCAGCGAAGCAATGAAAGCCTTGCGGATACGATCCAGCGTGTCGCCGGATGCAGCCGCGCGCGCGGGTGTTACAGGCGGTTCCACAGAACCCACTCCTCGGGATGCTCCGCAATCTGGCGCTCGATGTTCGCGACAAATGTGGGCTGGTTGAGGGCGATAAACTCATCCGGCGTGGCAGCGCTGACTATGTTCAGCGCAGGACTGAATACGATGCGAAAGCCCGCGCTGTTGCCGAGACAGAGCATAGGAACCACGGGACAGCCGGACAGGCGAATGATGTGGAAGACCCCGACCGGGAGTTGGCGCGGAAGGCCGAGGAATTCGCCCCGCACAAAATTTGAATCGCGTCGCACGTCGTAGTGGAAGTGGGCCAGTCCACCGGACCGAAGCCTTTGGAGGACCTTCAGGGAGCATTCCGGATCCTCTGGGGCGACTTCATCGGGAATGAGCTGATGCTGGAATTTCTTATAGGGTGCCTGAAGAAACCGGCGGCCCAAGCGGCCGGCATGGTGGTACAAAACCGACCGGCGCAAGGTGAGCATGGGGTATCCGATTTCTGCGAGATATCGTCTCCCGATCCGATTTGCTGAGAAGTGGGCAGATAGTATAACGACACCTTTGCCAGCAGACCGGGCTCGCTCGAGATGGTCGAGCCCTTCGATGGCGGTGCAGTGCAGCCGTCTGAGGGATGAACGGCGGCAGAGGATCAGGTCATCTAATCCGCGGAACAGAGCCCGAGAAGCGTAGCGGCGGGCGATTCGCCGCGCGCGATCAGGCGTTAAACCGGGGCACCGGGAACTGAGGATGCGCCGCACCAGATCCCGCTTCCGCTCGCGCCAATAAAGCTGGATGATCGGCTCCGCGAGCCTGCCGATGCCATAAAGCAAAACGCGAGGCATCAGTGCGGCCATCAGACGCAATGGATAAAGGTAGAGGCACCAAAGCAGATCGTTGAGGGTGAGCAGTGGTTCTGCGGGGTGGGGGGAAGCGGGCGCGGCCGCTGTCGTCTCCGAGTGCTTCAATGCGGGTGAAGCCATGGCGAACCGTGTCATTTTATACGATTTGACCGTTCTGAATCTCGACAGCCGCGCGTCGGGCAAGGCGTGCCAGCACCTCAGCGATATGCAAAACTTGAAATAAATGTCAGATTTCATACGGATATCGCCCAAGTTCCGCCCGGTGTTGGACGCGGATTTTCTGCCGGCATCACTGTGGAACCGGTGCTTCCGCGCGAAGGTCGAAGAGGGTGAGAAGGCAAGTCGGCTGGCGGTCGCGCTGGAGCGCGCGGACGGCTCCATTTCCGTTTTTCGAACCGCCATTCTGCCGCACGAGGGCGCGAGTGCCGCAGCCAACGAGCGGTACGTCGAGCGCCTGCTGAAATTTCTGTTGTGGCAGAAGGGCGGGTACCGGGTGTGGGTCGGGGGCGAGCCGCAAATTGCGGAGTTCCTCCGCAGCGTCTATTCTCCGAGCGGCCGACGCGCGTTCGATTTTCACTTCATGGGCGACAAAGTTTATGGGCACCCTATGGTCATTGAGCAGACGGCGTACGATGGGGTGCCTGAGGAGCGGGAAACCGTTGCGCCGCTGGGACGGCATCTGGAAGGCTGCCGCATCGGTTTCGATCTCGGTGCGAGCGACCGCAAATGCGCGGCTGTGATTGATGGGGAGGTGGTTTTCAGCGAGGAAGTGCCATGGGACCCGAGCCGCCAAGCCAATCCGCAGTACCATTTCGATGGGATCAACGATTCGCTGAAGCGGGCAGCGGCGAAGATGCCGCGCGTCGATGCTATCGGCGGCAGTGCGGCCGGAGTTTACGTGAACAACGAGGTGCGCGTGGGATCGCTGTACCGGGCGGTTCCGCAGGAACAGTTCGACAGGCGGGTGCGGGGTCTGTTTTTCGAATTGCGAAACGCGTGGGGCGGGATTCCGTTCGAAGTGGTGAACGACGGTGAGGTGACGGCGCTCGCCGGTTCCATGGCGTTGCACGATAACGCTGTATTGGGCGTGGCGTTCGGCAGCAGCCTGGCAGCCGGATATGTGACGCCGCAGGGCAACATCACCGGCTGGCTGAACGAGCTGGCCTTTGTTCCGATCGATTACCGCGAGAACGCGCCGGTCGACGAGTGGTCGGGCGATCAGGGCGTCGGCGCGCAGTATTTTTCGCAACAGGCGGTGGGGCGTCTGCTGCCCGCGGCGGGTATCGCGCTGCCGAATGATATGCCGCTCGCAGGGAAACTGGTGGAAGTGCAGAAACTGATGGCCGCAGGAGACGACCGCGCGCGCAAGATTTATCAGACGATCGGAACTTACCTCGGCTACAGCATCGCCCACTTCGCGGATTTCTATGAAATCCGCAACCTGCTGGTGCTGGGCCGGGTGATGACAGGCGAAGGCGGCGACATCATCCTGTCGGTCGCCGGTGAAATCTTGCGGGAGGAATTTCCCGCGCTGGCCGAGTCGATCCACGTGCGTACCCCGGGAGAAAAAGAGAAGCGGCACGGCCAGGCGGTGGCCGCCGCCAGTTTACCGAGTTTGCAACAGTAATCTAAGAAAGAGGAAACGATGAAATTTCACAATCCGCAGGCTGACGCCTTCGTTCCCGATGGCCTGGACCCTGACGCAGCTCTGAAGCGGACGACGCATCTCTGCGTTTCGGCGCATCAGGACGATATCGAAATCATGGCGTATCACGGTATCGCCGAGTGCTTCGGCCGCCCGGATAAATGGTTCACCGGCGTCGTGGTGACGAACGGCGCAGGCAGCCCGCGCTCGGGAATTTACGGACAATACACCGACGAGGAGATGCAGAAGGTTCGTTTGAAGGAACAGCGCAAAGCGGCGTACGTCGGCGAATATGCATGCCAGATTCAGCTCGGCTACTCGAGTGCCGCCGTGAAAGATCCCCAAAACGCCACGGTGTGCGCCGACATGACGGCGATTTTTCGGGCGGCGAAGCCGCGGGTGATCTATCTGCACAACCTCGCCGATAAACACGATACACACGTCGGCGTGGCGTTGCGGGCCATTCGCGCCTTGCGCGGGCTCCGCGGCGAGTATCACCCGGAGAAAGTGTACGGCTGCGAGGTATGGCGCGATCTCGACTGGCTTGCCGACGAAAGCAAGCAGGCTTTGCCGGTCTCCGCGCACAACAACATTGCCAATTCTCTGGTGGGACTATTCGATTCGCAGGTGACCGGCGGGAAGCGGTACGATCTCGCCACGCAAGGCCGCCGCCTGGCGCATGCCACCTACTACGCCTCGCATGCCACCGACGTGGAGACGGCCCTGAGCTTCGCTATGGATCTGACGCCGCTCGTCGAGGACCCCGCGCGGCCCGTGGCCGGCTATGTGCTGGGTTTTATCGATCAACTGCGAACCGATGTTGAACAACGTCTGGCTAAGCTGGGCTGAGTGCGCGCGGCCGTCCCACGGCGGTATGCTGGAGGTGTGAGGTGTGCTGCCATGAGAACAGCGAGTGCCACTCACAGGGATCAGACGCGCCACCAGATTCTCCGCGTCAATCTATTGCGAAGCACTTCGAAGGTGGTCGAGACGGTAGTGGGCGCGAGAAATGCCGGCCGGTCGCTGGAAGTTTACCAGCACCGTCTTACGCCCGCAGAGTTTGCACGCGGCGATTGTTTCGTGGTGAAGTCCCGCTCGCCGCTGGGTTTGCTCAGGCGATTGAATTTGAACTGAACCGGGCACGCGTGCGGCACCGCGTTGCCCCGCCGTTCATTCCGGCGAGTCCAGGCGGGAGTCTCGGTTTACTCCTCACGCAACGCCGACGCGGGCTCGATGCGAGAAGCATTGAGCGCCGGCAGCCAGGCGGCAGCCAAGGCCACGGCGGCCATCAGCAATAGCGCGAGCGCGAACGCCAAAGGATCTTTGGGACTGACGTTGTAAAGAATCGGCGTGAGCAGGCCGCCGGCGGCGAGGGCGGCGAGACCGCCAAAGAATCCACCGGCCGCGAGCAGAACCAATGTCCGACGCATCACCAGGCTCATCACCTGTCCGCCGGTGGCGCCGATGGCCATGCGGATGCCGATTTCCCGGCGCCGCCGTGCCACCGCATAGGCCATGACGCCATAAACGCCGGTAGCCGCGAGAATGATGGCCAGTACGCCGAAGCCTCCCAGCATCGATGCCGCGAGGCGAGCCGGCAGGAGCGGCAGTCTGAGATTATCGTCCAGGCTGCCCGCCTGATAGAAAGGCAGGGTGGGGTCGAGCTCGCGAACGGCATCTTGAAGCATGCGGATCAACTGCTCGGCGGGCAGTGACGACCGCGCGATGATGATCGCGGTCGAGTTGTAACGCTGCAAAATCGGCCAGAAAACAGCAGGCTCGTTACGGTCGTTCAGCGAATCGTATTTGCCATCCTCGGCAATGCCGACGATCTCGATCGGTCCGGAGCCATAGCCCGTGAGCTTTCCGCCCACGGCGTTCTCGTTGGGAAATAGCCGGTCGGCGAGAGTGCGGTTGATTATCGCTACCTTGGGAGTGCCCTGGCGGTCGTGTGCGTCGAACGCGCGGCCCGAAAGAATCCGCGTTTGCATGGTCTGAAAATATCCGGGACTGACCATATAGTAATTGGCGTGGATCCGTTCATCCGGCTTGGGCTCGGGTTTGTCCGCGCGGGAGGTGCTGGTGTGTGATTGGTTGATGCTGAGCGGAATCGTATCGGCCAATCCTGCCGACTGAATCCCAGGCAGCGCCGCCACCTTCTCAACAATCCGCCGCTGGAACTCGCGGCCGCGGTTGTCGTCGTAACCCGCCAGGCCCAGATCCACGCCCACGGCTGCGGCGTTCTGCGGATTGAAGCCCATGTTGATGGTGAGCGCCCGCCGCAAGCTGTGCACCACCATGGTGGTGGCGACGAGCAGCACCACCGAAAGGGCGATCTGCGCGGTAACGAGAAACTCGCGCGCGTGCCAGCGGCCGAAACGCTCCGCCGCATTTTTCAAAGCAGAAACCAAATCCGTGCGTGCCGATTGAATCCCCGGCGCGAGCCCGAACAGTAACGTCGTGAGCAAACCGGCTGCGGTGGTGAATAGCAGAACGCGCCCATCGAGCGGGATATCGAGATTCACCGGAATGTCGATCGGCGGCTTCCAGGAGCCGAGGAAGCTCGTGATCCAGCTTGCGAGCAGGATGCCGCCCCCGGCGCCGGCAATGGACAACCACAGACTCTCGATCAGGAATTGCCGGATCAGCCGCAATTTTGGCGCGCCGAGCGCCAGGCGGATGGCGACTTCTTTCCGGCGATCGGAGGCGCGCGCGAGCAGGAGACTCGCCAGGTTCGTGCAGGCGATCAAAAGCACCAGTCCCGACACGCCCATCAGCACGGTGGCGAACCCAATGACGCCGCCGCGAAGCAGATTGCCAACCAGACCCGGAGGCGAAAGCACGATGTGTGTGCCTTCCAGATTGCGATAGTCATGAGCTAGGTGAGCGGCGATCGTATTCAGCTCGGCTTCAGCTTGCCCGCTGGTGACACCGGGATTGAGCCGGCCGATCACCCAGCAGTTCCAGGTATCGCGATTCTCCAGCCAGTCGTTGCCGGGCTCGATCTGCGGTTCCATAGCCATCGGTACGTACAGCTCCGGTGCGAGCAGGCGCTCAGTCCCGGAAAATTCGGGCGGCATGACGCCCAGGATGGTGTAGGCGAGGCCGTTGAGTTTGACGGTATTTCCAACGGCAGCAGGATCCCCCCCGAAGCGGCTCTTCCAGTTGGCATAACTCAGCACCACCACCGGATGGCCCAGGCGCTTCTGATCATCAGCGGGAGTGAGCGTGCGGCCGAGCAGAGCTTTCACCCCCAGAACCTCGAAGTAATTCCCGGAGACCTCGTAGCCGAACAGATGGGCGTTCGTGCCGCTCAGGCTCAAGGAAACAGGCGCGGGGCGGTACGCGATGAGCCCAGAGAGCGTGCGTGTGCGGTCGCGAAAGTCTTTGTAGGTCGGGTAGGACAGGTTGCTCCCGCCGTGGTTGGTATTCAAATAGACCAACTCCTCCGGCCGCTCCACCGGCAAGGGGCGCAAGAGCAGCTTGTTCAGTGCACTGAAGGTAGTGGTGTTAGCGCCGATGCCTAGGGCCAGGGTAACAATCGCGGCCGCGGTAAAACCGGGGCTTTGCCGCAGGCGTCGCAAAGCGAGCCGGGAATCAAGCAAGAGTTGATCCATATTGCTGGTAGCGTAACGGCCTGCCAAAACAGGGAGTTGGCGGGAAGCGCGGCCGCGCCAGTGTCCGTTTCCGGGACGGCCGTGTCCGCTGGCGGTTCTTACTCGAATCGAAGAATCTTCATGGGATCGACTCGGGAGGCCCGTTGTGCAGGAATCCAGTTCGCCATGAGCCCGGCCGCTGCCACAGCCGCGATCGCCGCGCCATAAGTCAGCGGATCGTGCGTACTCACCCCGAATAGCAGCGACTCCAGCCATCGGGTAGTCAGGAAGGCGCCGGCCAAACCCAGCGCCACGCCGGCCGATACGAGCGCCATGCCGCCCGCCAGCACGCCACTCATGACCTGCCCGGGACGTGCGCCCAACGCCATGCGAATGCCGATCTCGCGCGAGCGCTGGCTGACCGCGTACGAGGTCACACCGTAAACACCCGCCGTGGCGAGCAGGATGGCAATCGCTGCAAATGCGCCCAACAGCCACGAATAGGCGCGGCGCGCCCAGAGCGACCGATCGAGCCGCTCGGTCATGGTGCGGATATTGAACATGGCCAGTTCCGGATCGATTTGCCGCTGTACTTCGCGTACGGCGCCGGTGAGAGAGTGCGGGTCGGTCGCGGTGCGCAAAGCGATGCTCATGGCCGGCTGCGGCATCGCGTTGTATGGCACCCAAACCGATGGGCGCACTTCTTGATCCAGGCCATAATGCCTCACGTCGTGCGCGATGCCGGTCACGGGTATCCAATCATTCCCGGGGCCCTGGAAACGCAGCCGCTTTCCCAGCGCGTCCATGTTCGGCCAGAAATACTTGGCAAACGCTTCGTTGACGATCGCGGCTCTCGATGCGGGACGTCCATCGTGCTCGTTGAACGGACGGCCGGCAATCAACGTCACTCCCATGGTCTCGAAATAGCCTGGCGTGGCCATCAGGCACAGCACCACGGGATTCTGATCTTTCTGGCCGAACTTGCGGCCGCCCTCCACTTCGAAGAAATAGCCGGCGTGGCCGTCGAGTGGCAGGATGGAAACCGCCGCGGCCGACTTTACTCCGGGCAAAGCTCGCAGCCGCTCGAGCAGCCGATCGTAAAACCCGGCCTGTTGCGGCGCCTTGGCATACCGCGCGTTCGGCAGATCCACCGTGTACGTGAGCACGTTCTCGGGACGGAATCCGGGATCGACGTGCAGCACTTTGTGGAAGGCCTCCAGCAACAATCCTGCGCTTGCCAGCAGCATCAGCGCCAAGCCGACTTCGCACACAATCAACGCACTCAATGCGCCGCGCCTGCCTCGCGAAAACGATGACCGCGTTCCATCCTGCAGCCACTCACGCGGGTCCACGCCCGCTGCCTGCACCGCCGGAGCTAATCCGAACAACACCGCCGCGCCGGCGGTGATCGCCGTGCAGAAGATCGCAAATCTTGAGTCCAACTGGAAGCTCAACCAGCCCGGCATACCATCGGGCATGAGCTTGAGAATCCCACTCAGAGACAGCTGGCCAATCAGCACTCCGGCAATGCCGCCCGCCGCCGCCAGCACCAAACTTTCGGTGAGCAGTTGTCGCACGATGGCGCCGCGCGACGCGCCAATCGCCGTGCGAATCGCGATTTCGCGTGCACGTGCTGCAGCCCTGACCAGCATTAGTCCGGCAATGTTCACGCAGGCAATCAGCAGAACAATCGCCACGCCCCCCAGCAGCATGTGAGTGACTTCCCGGAAATCGCCCAGATAACGATCCCGCAGCGGCATCAGCGTCGGCGAAGTAATGTCGTTGACACTGGGCTTGCCGCTCTGCGCCATGGCCCGGTGGACGCGCAACAGGTCCGCTCTCGCCTGATCCAGAGACACGCCGCGCTTCAGCCTTCCCACTCCGCTCAGGTAGTAACTTCCGCCGTTTTGCGGATCGGCGGCCAGCGGCGTCCATAGTTCGCGATCCGGTGGGAACACAGCCTCACGCGGCAGCACGCCCACCACCGTGTACGCCACTCCGTTCAATTTCAGCACGTGCCCCAGCACACTGCGATCGCTTTGGAATTGCCGCTGCCACAGTTCGTACCCGAGCATCACTACCTTGTCACCACCCGGCCGGTCTTCCTCCGGAAGAAAATTGCGTCCCAGCGCCGGTTGCAGGCGCAGCACATCCAGCATGTCATGTGTGACGCGCACGCCTCTGATTCGCTGTGCGCCGCCGCGGTCCGAGAGGTCGTAGCCCTCGTCATCGAAAAACGCCATTGCGTCGAAGGTCCTGTTGCCTTGGCGCCAGCCGTAAAAATCGGGGTTCGAAACGCCCACGAACTTCAAGTTCCATTTGGGCGCGGTCTCGTCGAGGTCCACCAGCCGGTCCGGTTCCGCAAAGGGAAGCGGGCGAAGAAACAAGCCGTCAAAAATACTGAAGATGGCCGCGTTTCCCGCGATGCCCGCCGCCAGCATCCCGATCACCATCAGGCTGAAACCGGGCTTGTTTCCCATGGTGCGTAACGCAATCTTCAAATCGTGCCCAAGCGTTCCAAACATTCTGATCCTCCCTGTGGACCCGAGTGCCGCCGGTTCGCGCCGGGTTCCGATGCGCACCGTGCGAAGCTGCTCCTCGAGCGTCTTGCCCTGCTCGAGTTCTTCGAGCGCCAGCCTCCGCGCCTCCTGTTCCGAAATGCCCCGCGCCCGCAGTTCGCTGTAACGGTCTTCAAGGTGCTGCGCCAGTTCTTCGATCACTTCTCCTTCGCGCGCGCCACTGAGGCTCAATCGTATCAGCCGTTCCCGAATCGCCTCGCGCCAATCAGGCATATTCAATCCCCGTGATCCGGCGAATCGCTTCCGCAAACGTTCGCCATCCCACGCGCTGCGCCGCCAAAACTTTGCGGCCCTCACCGGTCAGGCGGTAGTAGCGCCGCCGGCGCTGGCCCGCTTTTTCCACCCACCGGCCTTGAATCCAGCCGCGCGATTCCAGCCGGTAGAGCATCGGATACAGCGAGGCAACATGAAAGTGAAGCGCGCCGTTCGATCGCGCTTCAATCTGCTTGCTGATCTCGTAGCCGTGTCGCGGCCGGTCCTCCACCAGCGACAGAATCAGCAGCTCCGCGCTGCCTTTCTTCAGTTCCCGGTCAAAGGCTTTCATATATTTTAGTGCAATATATATGAACGCTATATGCTTCGTCAAGGTGCCGGGATCGCCAGCGCCGCACCCGTGGTACAACTCTGATATGGCCTCGTTCACCGTGAAAACGCCGCAGCGCGAGTACTGCGTGATCGTGGAGCGGGGCATCCTTTCCCGGGTCCGGCACTTCGTTCCGAAAGGCTCCGGCAAGGTCTTCGTCGTAACCACTGCCGACGTTTGGCAGCATCATGGGAACCGGCTGGCGCGCGGGCTTTCCGGCCTCGCGCATGAACGGCTCGAGTTTCCCGGCGGGGAAGAGCGCAAGCGCCTGGCGCACGTCGAAGCGCTGGCGGAAGAGATGGTACGGCGCGGCGCCGATCGCACCAGTCTCGTGATCGCTTTCGGCGGCGGCATTGTGAACGACATGGCCGGTTTCCTTGCCGCCATCTTCATGCGCGGTATCCCGGTCGTGCAGATCCCGACTACGCTGCTCGCACAAGTCGATGCCTCCATCGGCGGCAAAACCGGCGTCAATCTGGTCGAAGGCAAGAACCTGATCGGCAGCTTTCATCAACCGCTGGCTGCGCTGATCGATCCCGACGTGCTCTCGACGCTCCCCGATCGCGAATACCGCGCCGGCCTGTTCGAGGTCATCAAGTGCGGCGTGATCCGCAGTGCACCGCTGTTTGAACTCCTCACGGCACAGCGCGACGCCGTGCTCGCCAAGCGACCAGCGGTGGTCGATCGCCTCATCGAGGAATCCGTCCGCATCAAGGCCGAAGTCGTTTCCACCGACGAGCGGGAGTCGGGCTTGCGGCGCATTTTGAATTTCGGCCATACCTTCGGCCACGCACTCGAAGCCGAAACCGCCTATACGCGTTTTCTGCACGGCGAAGCGGTCGGCTTCGGCATGCGCGCCGCTACACATCTTGCGAAATCGCTGGGTCAAATCGCCGACCGCGATGCCACCGGCATCCTCAATGCGGTCGATCGCTACGGCCCGATTCCTCCCGCGAACGGCATTGCCGCCGAGCGCCTCGCCGCCCGCTTGGTTAAAGACAAGAAGACCATTCAGGGCAGCGTGCATTTTGTGCTGCCGCGGTCGATCGGCGAAGTCGCCGTGGTCTCCGGAGTCGATGATGGCGCAGTACTCGCCGCCATCCGCTCCGCGCTCGCATGAAAGGCACTGCGCCCGCGGGCGCTACCACCGAGCAGGAGGCCTCGCAATGGGTGCGCTCGATGTTCGGCCGTATCGCACCACGCTACGACCTGGCCAACCACGTCCTGTCGCTGAATCTCGATCGTTGGTGGCGCGCGCGAACCGTAAAACACGTGCGCTACATTCTCGAGCGCCCGGCCGCCCGCGTGCTCGACCTCTGCTGTGGCACCGGCGACCTGCTGCTGGCTCTCCAGGCGAAATCCGCACAGCCCGTGATGGGCAGCGATTTTTGTCACCCCATGCTCACCGCCGCCCAGGGAAAAATCTTGCGCCGCAAGCGTGCCTGCCCGTTAATCGAAGCCGACGCGCTGCGCCTGCCGCTGCCCAACGGCACGCTCGATCTCATTACCGTGGCTTTTGGCTTTCGCAATCTGGCCGATTACCAGTCGGGGCTTGCCGAGATCCACCGCGTGCTGAAGCCCTCGGGCGTGGCGGCCATTCTGGAGTTTTCCCAGCCCGGCAATACCATGTTCGGCAAGCTGTACGCCTTTTATTCACTAAAGGTGCTGCCGCGCATTGGCGCGGCGCTCTCGGGCTCGCGGGAGGCTTACGCGTACTTGCCGGAATCCATCGGAAAATTTCCATCCGCTGACGACCTTGCGGCCCGCATGCGCGACGCCGGTTTCCGCACAGTCGAGTTCGTTCGCATGACCGGCGGCACCGTCGCCCTCCATCTCGGAACGAAATAATCGAACGCGCCGCTATACTGAGTGGATGGCTCATCGCATCACGCTCATTCCAGGGGACGGCATCGGACCGGAAGTTGCAGAGGCAACCGCGCGCGCAGTGGAAGCCGCCGGAGTGGATGTCGCTTGGGAGCGCGTGGATGCCGGCACTACGGCCTTGGCAAAATCCGGCGAGATGCTGCCAAAAGCGGTTTTCGAATCGCTCGCTCGCACCCATGTAGGACTCAAAGGCCCTACCGCGACGCCCATCGCCGGCGGCCATCGCAGCATCAACGTGGCGCTGCGCAAAAAGCTCGATCTCTACACCAATTTCCGCCCCGTGCGCATGCTGCCCGGATTGAAAACACGATTTCAAGGCGTGCCCATCGACATGTTCATCTTCCGTGAGAACACCGAGGATCTTTACTCCGGCCTCGAGCACGAAGTAGTGAAGGACGTGGTCGAGAGCCTGAAGGTCATCACCCGCACCGCATCCATTCGCATCGCGCGCGCCACCTTCGAATTCGCGCGGCGCGAGGGGCGCAAGAAAGTCACCGCCGTTCACAAGGCCAACATCATGAAGTTGAGTGACGGCCTGTTCCTCAAATGTTGCCGCGAAGTGGCCGAGGAGTTCAAGGAAATCAGTTACGGAGAGTTGATCGTCGATAACGCCTGCATGCAGCTCGTCATGCGTCCTGAAACGTTCGATTTGCTGCTGCTGCCCAATCTTTACGGCGATATCGTTTCCGATCTGGCCGCGGGTTTGGTGGGAGGATTGGGAATCGTTCCCGGCGCGAATCTAGGCGAGCGCGATGCGATCTTTGAAGCTGTGCACGGCAGCGCGCCCGACATCGCCGGCCAGGGGAAGGCCAATCCCACCGCGCTCATGCAATCCGCAGTCCTGATGCTCGCCCATATCGGCGAACGCGAAGCCTCACGCCGCTTGCAGCAAGCCATTGAATGCGTCTACGCCGAAGGCAAGAGTCTTACCGCCGACGTCGGCGGCAGCGCCTCCACGACGGAGTTCACCACCGCCGTCATTTCGCACATTCAATAACAAAAAACGGCCCAACCCGCCGCCTCTTCGGTCTTTTGTCTCGCTTGGATGGAATCCTGTCGCAACTAGGAAAGTGATCGAGACCAAAAGGACAGCCGGCGGCCCCAAACGGGCGTGTACCCTTTACACCGATTTCAGCGGCGGGGAGTTACAGCCCTTTCTTCGCCAGAAACTCCACCAGGTCCACCACGCGGCATGAGTAGCCCCACTCGTTGTCGTACCAGGAGAGCACGTGCACCAGGTTGCCATCCAGCACCTTGGTCATCTCGCCGTCCACGATCGAGCTGTTGGGGTTGTGCAGCATGTCGCTCGAAACCACCGGGTCTTCGGTGTAAGCCAGAATGCCCTTGAGTGGACCTGCGGCTGCTTCCTTGAGCACTCCATTCACTTCCTCGGCCGTCACTGCGCGGTCGGTCACCGCCACCAGATCCACCACGGAAACATCCGGCGTCGGCACGCGCATCGAATAGCCGTCCAGCTTCCCTTTAAGCTGTGGCATCACCAGGCCGATGGCTTTCGCCGCGCCGGTCGTCGTCGGGATCATGTTGATCGCTGCCGCCCGGGCGCGCCGCAGATCCTTGTGCGGGAAATCCAGCACGTTCTGGTCGTTGGTGTAGCTGTGGATCGTGGTCATCGATCCTTTTTGGATGCCGAACTTGTCATAGAGAACCTTCACCAGCGGCGCCAGACAGTTGGTGGTGCACGACGCGTTCGAAATGATTTTGTGCTGCTTCGGGTCGTACGCATTTTCGTTCACTCCCAGCACCACCGTGATGTCTTCGTTCTTGGCCGGCGCCGAGATGATGACTTTCTTGACCGTTCCACGAATGTGTTTGCATGCGTCCTTGGCGTCGGTGAAGCGGCCTGTTGACTCGATGACGATCTGCGCTCCCACCGAGTTCCAGTCCAGCTCGCCCGGATCTTTTACGGCAAAAACTTTGAGATGTTTTTTGCCGATGCGCAACCCGTCTCCTTCGACGGTCACCGGCTCCTCCAGGGGGCCGAGCACGGAATCATATTTCAAAAGATGAGCGAGCGTCTTAGTGTCGGTAATGTCATTCACCGCCACGAAATCGACATTTGCGTTATGCAAACCCGCGCGGACCACATTGCGACCGATGCGTCCGAAACCGTTGATGCCAACTTTGACAGCCATTTCTGGATTGTCTCCTAGTGAGGATTTAGGGGATTACGTTCCAGGATATCAAAGTGGCAGCAAGGTACGCCGTTTACCCCTGCAAGTACCGCGCCAGGTCTTCAGGCCGGAAGCAGTGCGCAAGGGCTGTCTCGCGCGTGATGCGCCCCGCGCGCACCAGTTCGGCGAGCGATTGTTCCATGGTGATCATGCCCTCGGAGCGGCCCGTCGAGATGGCGGTGTAGAGCTGATGATCCTCGCCTTTGCGGATTAAATTGCGCACCGCGTGCGACCCCATCATGATCTCCAGAGCCGGGTAACGCCCGCCGCCCGTTGCCGTTGGGACCAGTTGCTGCGCCACTACTGCCAGAAGCGCCAGCGAAAGCTGCTGCCGGATTTGTGGCTGGTTGGCCAGGGGAAAGGAATCCAGAATTCGCGAAACGGCCTGCGACGTATCGTTGGTGTGCAGAGTCGAAAGCACCAGGTGCCCGGTTTCCGCCGCGGTCAGCACCGTGGCGATGGTTTCCGTGTCGCGCATCTCGCCCACCAGGATCACATCCGGAGTCTGGCGCATGATACTGCGCACAGAGCTGGCGAATTCCGGCGTG
>JASHOO010000067.1 GCA_030041035.1 Bryobacteraceae bacterium
GGGACCTTCGAGACGCCCGTGCGCGCGGCCGTGGAGCCGAGGCGCGTGTCCTGATGCGCACCAGTCAAGATCGTGAACAGAGAGGTCTTACCCACCATGGGCAGACCGATGATGGCAGTTT
Source organism: Bryobacteraceae bacterium (assembly GCA_030041035.1). Classification (GTDB taxonomy): domain Bacteria; phylum Acidobacteriota; class Terriglobia; order Bryobacterales; family Bryobacteraceae; genus QHXW01. The sequence continues at coordinate 122 of JASHOO010000067.1, forward strand.
TCATGAATGAGAGGTACTACAACGGAACGTCAACCTGGCTCAGGATTTCGTCGATGATCCGATCACCCAGGTCGCCGCGCCGCTGCGCCAGGGCTGCCCGCGAGTTGACCACCACGCGATGCGCGCACACCGGGCCGGCCAGGCGCTTGATGTCATCCGGAATGACGTAGTCACGGCCCTCGGCCAGTGCCAACGCCTGCGCCGCACGATAGAGAGCTTGCGATCCCCGCGGGCTCACGCCCAGCGCCAGCGATTCGTGAGTCCGTGTTTTTTCCACGATGGCCAGCATGTAATCCGCCAGAGTTTCATCCACGGTCACACGATGCACCATGGCCTGCAATTGGAGAACGTCTTCGGCGGAGAGCGCAGCTTCAATGGCAGCGGCCGGCTCGGCAAAATTGCGCAAGATGTCGCGCTCGCTGGCGGTGTCCGGGTAGCCGATGCGGAGGCGCATGAGGAAACGGTCGAGCTGCGACTCCGGCAACGGATAGGTGCCGTGGTGCTCTACCGGATTCTGTGTGGCTATCACCATGAAGGGCGTGGGCAGCGTGTGCGAGCGGCCATCGATGGTCACCTGACGCTCGTTCATGGCTTCGAGTAGCGCTGATTGTGTCTTGGGAGTGGTGCGGTTGATTTCGTCGGCCAGCAGGAAATTAGTGAAAATCGGCCCGGGCTTAAATTCGAAAGCTTCCGAATGCGCATTGTAGACGGTAACGCCGAGGACATCGCTGGGCAGCATGTCACTGGTAAACTGCAGGCGGTGAAAGCTGCAATCGACCGACCGCGCTAGCGACTGCGCCAACGTGGTCTTACCTACACCGGGAACGTCTTCAATAAGCAGATGCCCGCGCGCCAGCAGGCAAACCAGCGAGAAGCGCACCACTTCCGCTTTGCCGCGAATGGCGTTCCCGAGCGCCGACTCAAGGGCTGCCAACTTCGCAAAAGCCACGGGAGGAGCGAGCACCACCGGCGGGGCCTCCATGATTTCCCGCTGCGCCATTAAGGCTATGATACTAAATCCATCCTTTGAAATCGGCGCCACCGCGCCGCGAGATGCACGGCTATCCTGCGCCGGTCGCCCGGAGTCGTAACGGCGATAGCGCTAATCGAGGCTGCTCCATTGGAGTGGTTCGTTCCGAGTGGGCAGTTGGTGGGCCTTGGCATAAGTATTGCGTGCTGCTTGCGTGTATTCGTACCAGTCCTCCATTGGCAGGAGAAGCTCGTAATACACGAGATAACTCATGTCTACAGTACGGTCGGGTAAGTGATCCTTCACGTCATCCATTTGGTGGAGGAATTTGCGGCCATTGGCCTCAGCGACTCGCGGATACCAGGTCTTGTACCAGGTAGCGGTAGCATCGCGCAAGGTGTGATTTCGCTGGTCACGGATTCGACGCGCAATCTCCAACGCCCGGTCTACGGAAGCCACTGCTTCAGGCGCCTTCGCGTCTCGGGCCGCGATCTCGGCAGACGCGAGTTCGGCATCGATCTGCGCCAGGGCCTGCAACATCGTGAAATGTTGCCGTAACAGGTGTGCGATAGCCACGAAGACCTCCAGCCCGTACCGGTTGTATTCGGCCAGCCGGAGATTCTCCTGCAACAGTCCGAGCAGCTCATCATTGTCCGCCAACGCGGCGCCCGCTGCTTCCAACCGTCTGGCATTTTCTCGCGACCACGTTCCGTTGTAGCCCAGGTCCGTCTCAGCGGGTGCATTTGGCAGCGGCAGAGTTAAGTCGTGGGCCGGGTGCGGGGGACGAAAGATGTGATCCGAGTTGCCCCAGATTGGCTTTCGCGCCTGAGAGCCCACGCGCTCCCAAGTGTCATTCCAAATCTGCGCCTGAAAGCTCAAAAGCTGATACACGCGATCCATATTTCTGACCGAAGGGCCGTAAAAAAGAGGGTAGAAGGCGCTCATCGCCTCCCGCGAGTCCGGTCCATCTGGATTCCACCCCGCGGCAGTGATGGTCGAATAGCCCAGCCAGAACGTCTCCGGATGCAAGCCCATATCTCCCCAACCGGCCACCAGCATACCCATCAAGTCGGCATTGCGCCGCGCTGTGTTTGTTACGATTTCTCTGATCGCGCCCGCCACTCTTTCAGCGTCGCTTTGGCTTTTATGCAGCCGGCGCCCAGCCGGTAACGAAAAATAATCCGGAAAGAACGGCTCTTCACCCTCGGTAGATGTGTAGATCATCTGCCGGATGCCATGAGCCTTAAACAGCGGATCAAAGTCCGGCCCGTAGGTTTCTCCGTTTACGACGAAGGATGGCAACCCGTCGATATCCGTGGGTTTGAGCGGGTATTCGCCCCAAAAGATGACTGTGCGGCCGTGGTCGCGCAAATACGTTGCCACCTTTGTGACAAACTCATCCAGCACCCGTCCGACACTGCCGAGCTCCTGGGCGCGCACTCCTTCGTGGCACTGATCGTTATCCGCCATGCCCACATAGTACGGTTCATCCGTCGACAGGATGATGGGCTTCACCCCGCGATTGGCGGCGATCAGATCGCCGAACATGCCGGTCGTCAACTGGATGGCTTCCGGATTGGTCGCGCATAACTCGTAGTTGCTGTCTGGAAACTCGCGCAGTTTCGCATATTCCGGATGTTTCAGGATGAACGCGATGTGCGCCGGTCCGTCCAGATAAGGAATTACCTGCACGTAATAGCGCAGAGCGTAGTCAGTCAACTCTTGCAGATCAGTCGCGGAGAGAGCATAAGGCTCGACCAACGCAGGCGTGCTGTGATATTGGAAATGGCCTTCGAGCTTGATCGCGAAGCCATTCACTTTGAAGAATGCCGCTTGCCTGACGGCCCGTTTCAGTTCTGCGAGCTGGTCCAGGTGGTGTGCGTCATCCCAATAAATCTGCCTGAGCTGCAGATCGGGCCAGTCTGTAATCTCGCCCGCCGGAAGCCATAACGCATCACCCATACGCTTGGTCAATTGGACCAAAGTCTCGACGCCGTAAAAAAGGCCGGCCGCTGCGTTCGCGGTGATGCGAATTGCTTCAGGTGAAAGTTCCAACCGGTATGCCTGAGTAGCAATAGCCTCTATGTCCCGATCCTGTGTCCGCCCGGGATGCACGGATCCTGGAATTATTTCGAGACGAACCGCGCGACCACTGCCCTCAGCATTGAGGAGTATTCCGAATCGGGACGCCAGATCCGCTTGGAGAGTCAGAACGGCGGTGGAATTCTTTGTGACGCCAGGTCCGATCTCCAATCTCCAGCCGCGGCCGAACCGGATATCGTTAGGCCCCAAGTTGACTTGATGTGGCTCGGGAATGATCGCGTACCCGCGGGCGAGTAGCGGGGACGGGGCCTGCCCGTCGATCATGCTGGTCGGAAGAAGCAGCATCCCTGCCACAGCAAACGGGACAGGCATGCGTCGTCGCCAATGGTCCATGAGTTATTCTAATGACGGCCTACCGGGGACCACGTCTCTAGCTTCAGCGCGTGTTGGCGTCAATGCCTGGAATCCAGTGAACGGCGTTGTCATGGTACAACTTCTTCAGCACCGAACGGGGCAGGTTGAGGCCCTCGATTTTATGCCCGCGGTTTTCGAAGGTATCGTCGGTGGCAAAATAACGCCAATCGACTGCATACTCCCTTTCCCACTCCTGTGCCGCCGTCTGGTCGCTTCCTGAATGAAAACCAAGATCGGTGCCGTACAGAATCCGGTCCTGGTTCTTCAGGATGAAAGCCCGCACCTTGTCTCGCGGCTGAATCACCAGGCTCAGGACGCGCGCGGCAGTGTCGACGGCAAAGTTTGGGTAACGCTGGAAGTGAGCGTCGACCTCGTCAACATCGTTCTCCATGCTTCCCAAATGGGCTCCAACCACCCGAAGGTGCGGATTCATTGCCAACATGTGATCTCGCGCTTGGAGAATGGCGCTTTTGGGTGGAGCGCCGGGTTTCTTCGACATGTCCCATTGAGGATTTGCCCGGTAATATCCGGCATAAGGGGCTTTCGGGTCTTGCGGTCCCCATGCCGTATCGGGCTCTGCCAGGTGGGCAATCAGTGTCTTGTCATGCGCGGAAATATCCTCATATATAGGCTCTAACCGTGGGTCGTCCGGCATCACATACTGCCCTGCCGCGTTCTTGAGCTCCATTCCCACGTTTTTCCAAATTTTTACCGCAATCGCGCCCCGCGCGAAATCTTCGTTCAGCTCGTCAATTGCTTCCTTGGGAAAACTCGCGTCGTTGAACTTGAACGGGTTGAAAGTAGTACAAAGATGGCTGCGGCCCCTGCTCGAGGCAACAAACCTTAGAGCGTCCTGTCGCTGCGGTTCTATGGACGTCTGACTCGATCGTGTGTCGTCCACGACCAGAATGTCCAGTATGTGCAGGTGCAGCCGCTCCAGCATTGCGAGGAAGGCCGGCCCCGTTTGAAACACGTGAGTATGGGTATCAATAGGTTCGAGCGATGTAAATTCAGCCAGGTCGGCACCGCTCAGCAGTGGTCCGTGGTTCTGAACCCCACCCGCTTCACCTCGTGATGCAGCAGTAGGAGCGGGCTGTTGCGCATGAGCGCTTATAGCAGATCCAAGGAGAAGAATGCCAATACCGATACGGGCTGTGTACATGCTGCGCCAATTCCGCTTCGGATCACGGGCGAGACGCCGCCCGAAAAACCGTTCCTTAGACATTCGATACGCTCCTCAATTACACGCCGGGCTTAGCCCGCCGGTCAAAGAAGAAATCTTACTTGAATGATGGTTTCGAAGCGAGCGGCACCCACCGGCGGCACCGGGCATTTGCCGCTCGACCACAGGACGCGGCGGGCGCCCATATCGTTGATCGTCTTGCAGAATGTTCACTTGCCCGTCGTCCGGATTGACAAAAAGCATAGCTTCCCCGCAACCGTGATACAAGAGAGGTGCTATGACTAAGCTTCTGCTCTTGGCGGGATTTGCCGCCGCTATGGTTTCGGCGCAGAATCAACCCTTGCTTGGCGAGAATGCCGTCAAGGTCTCCGACAACGTGTGGGCCATCATGGGATTCCCAAACATAGGGATCATCGTGGGCAATCGCGCGACGCTGGTCGTCGATACGGGCCTCGGATCACGGAATGGTGCAACCGCGGCACGCGTTGCAGCCAAGCTGGCCCCTGGTAATCAGAAGCTCTTTCTGACCACAACTCATTTTCATCCGGAACACGCCGCTGGTGCAGGCGGATTCCCTGCGGGTACGATCTTGATTCGCGATTCGGTTCAACAGCAGGAAATGGAACAGCACGGCCAGGAAATGGTCGAGATGTTTGCCAGCCGTTCGGCGCAACAAAAGGAACTGCTGGCGGATGCTTCTCTCCGTACGCCGGACATCACTTTTGACACCGAGCTGAAGCTCGACTTGGGCGGCGTCACCGCTCGTTTGCTCTGGTTTGGTGGCGCACACACGAAAGGAGATGAGCTGACGTTTGTGGAACCGGACCGGACCCTGATATCCGGCGATGTAGTGCAGAACAAGGTAGTGCCCAACATATTCCGTGAGGGAGGTACGCCATCGAGCTGGCTTGCGGTTCTCGACAAGGTTATGGCCTTAAATGCCCTCCACGTGCTGCCGGATCACAGCGCGCCCGGTGACGGCTCGATGGTTGCCCAGGAGAAGGGTTTCATTAGTGACCTGCAGCACAGCGCTTTGGAACTCAAGACACGGGGAATCTCGGCTGAAGATGCCGCGAGGCAGCTCGGAGCTGAGTTCAAGACGAAGTACCCGGACTGGCCGAACATGAATGTAGCGGGTTTCGTCCGTAGCATCTATTCCGAATAGGCGCGCCGGCCCTTGCATAACGTGTGCTAATCAACTCGCGGTGCTTGGCCGCGGGTGCCTCCAGCCGCCGTCCTTGTCCCCTTTGTAGTAATCTTGAACAACCCCTGAGGAATGGGCGAAAGGAGCGTTTGTCCATGCCCGCTGTCGATGTAGTTTGGACGCCCCGTGGGTTCGGCCAGACTGCGCGCCGGGACTGGTGGTGGCTGCAGCCGCTGGCGGTGTTTCTGGGTTTGTCCACATTCTTCGTGTACGCCAACTGGGCAGCCTTCCAGGGAAATCATTACTTTTGGGGACCGTATCTCTCCCCGTTTTACTCTCCTGAACTATTCGGCGAATCCCCGCACGCCTGGTTTGGACCCAAGCCGGACTGGTGGCCCTCCTGGTGGCATTATTCGCCGGCACACCTCATTCTCTGGGCGCCGGGAATGTTCCGTGTTACCTGCTATTACTATCGCGGCGCCTATTACAAAGCCTTCTGGGCCGATCCGCCCTCCTGCACTGTGGGCGAGCCGCGCAAGCACTACCTTGGTGAGCATTCTTTTCCGCTCATCATGCAGAATATCCACCGGTACTTTCTGTATTGTGCGGTCTTCATCCTTGCATGTCTGGCTTATGATGCCTGGCAGGCTCTGTGGTTCACGGACCCGTCCACCGGCCACCGATCGTTTGGCGTCGGACTCGGCACGCTAATTCTGATCACGAATGTCGTGTTGCTCAGCGGCTACACGTTTGGGTGCCACTCCATGCGCCATCTCACAGGGGGGCGTCTTGACCGCCTGTCGGAATCGTCGCTCTGCAAGAAAGCCTATGATTGCTCCAGTTGCCTGAACCGCCGGCACATGCTGTGGGCCTGGATGAGCCTGGCGTCGGTGATGTTCTCCGATATCTACGTGCGCCTGTGCTCTATGGGCATCTGGTCGGACTGGAGGATCTTCTGAATGCCCGAATACCAGACGCACTCATACGATGTGCTGGTAGTCGGAGCTGGCGGAGCGGGCTTGAGAGCAGCCATCGAAGCCTCGTCAATGGGGGTTTCGGTGGGTGTGATCTGTAAATCGCTCCTTGGGAAGGCGCACACCGTAATGGCGGAAGGTGGGATCGCTGCCGCGATGGGCAACGTGGATGACCGCGACAACTGGAAGGTCCACTTCGCAGATACCATGCGCGGCGGCCAGTACCTGAACGACTGTAGGATGGCCGAACTGCACGCCAAGGAAGCCCCCGACTGCGTCCGTGAGCTGGAAGGCTGGGGTGCGCTGTTCGACCGCACCCAGGATGGCCGCATCCTTCAGCGTAACTTCGGTGGCCACAGGTATCCGCGCCTGGCGCATGTCGGTGACCGTACGGGTCTCGAGATGATCCGGACACTCCAGGACCACGGCATCCACCAGGGCATTGACGTGCATATGGAATCGACGGTGCTGGCGCTACTCACCGACGATCGCGTCACGGGCGCCTTCGCTTACGAGCGCGAGCGCGGCCGATTTCTGTTATTCCAGGCCAAGGCCGTGGTGCTGGCAACCGGCGGCATCGGGCGCGCGTACAAAGTCACCAGCAATAGCTGGGAGTACACCGGTGACGGCCACGCGCTGGCTTACCACGCGGGTGCGGCGCTCATCGACATGGAATTCGTGCAGTTCCATCCAACAGGCATGATCTGGCCCCCGAGCGTCTGCGGCATCCTGGTCACCGAAGGCGTCCGCGGCGAGGGCGGTGTTCTGCGCAACAAACAGGGCCGCCGCTTCATGTTCGATGATATCCCCGAACTCTACCGCGTGCAGACCGCGGACACCGAAGAAGAAGGCTGGCGTTATACGCAGGGGGATAAGAACGCCCGCCGCCCGCCGGAATTGCTCACACGCGACCACATTGCCCGTTGTATCGTGCGCGAGATCAAAGAAGGCCGCGGCAGCCCCCACGGCGGCGTGTTTCTCGACATCTCATGGATCAAAGAGCGCCTTCCTAACGCCGCCGAGCATATCCGGAGAAAACTCCCCAGCATGTATCACCAGTTCAAAGAATTGGCGGACATCGACATCACGAAAGAGCCGATGGAGGTTGGCCCCACGACCCACTACATGATGGGGGGCGTGAAAGTGAATGGAGATACGCAGATGTCTACGGTCCCCGGCCTATTCGCTGCCGGCGAGTGCGCTGCCGGACTTCATGGTGCCAATCGTCTTGGCGGGAATTCGCTGTCGGATCTGCTGGTATTCGGCAAGCGGGCCGGCCGCTACGCCGCATGTTTCGCCAAGGAACACGGGCAAGGTCGCGTCGACCCGGTCCAGGCGGACCAGGCCGCGCGAACGGCGCTTGCTCCGTTCGACCGCGCCAACGGCCACCACGGGCCTTATCATATCCAGCAAAAGCTTCAGGAGACCATGCAGAATCTGGTCGGCATCGTGCGCACGGAAGACGAAATGAAGCGCGCTCTCGCAGAAATTCAGGAACTTTACGAACAAGCCGCCGCAATTTCGGTAGTGGGCAATCGCGACTTCAACAACGCATGGCATACTGCGCTGGACTTGCCTAATCTGCTGACGGTTTCCGAGGCCATCACACGCGCAGCTCTGGAGCGCGAAGAAAGCCGAGGCGCACATTTTCGCGATGACAAGCCGTCGAAGAGCGGGGAATGGGGTAAAACCAGCACCGTCATTCGGAAGGGGGCATCCGGCGAGATGCTGGTGACTCGTGAGCCGGTGCCGGAGATGCCGCCGGAGTTGAAACAGATCGTCGAGGAGATGAAGTAATGGCCAACGCAACGTTTCGCATCTGGCGCGGGGATAGCGGAAACGGAGGGTTCCGGGATTACACGACCGATGTTTCCGAAGGCATGGTCGTCCTCGATGCTATGCACCGGATTCAAGCGGAGCAGGCTAACGATCTGGCCCTGCGCTGGAACTGCAAAGCCGGCAAGTGTGGCTCCTGCTCAGCGGAAATCAACGGTTTGCCCAAACTGATGTGCATGACGAGGCTCAACTCGCTCCGCTTGGACCAGCCAGTCACCATCGAGCC